>CAZRNP010000007.1:0-8378 GCA_964601485.1 uncultured archaeon | reverse complement strand
TTTTCCTCTCAAAGTTCAGTTTTCCTGCTAATACGGCAATTTCAAAATCTAGCTTGATGATTTCAGATAATTCGCTGACAATTCTCAAAAATTCCTTTGGATCTAATCCTTGTTTTGATGTCCATTCTGTTATTTCAGCGAATGATAAAATACTCGTAAAGCATCTCTGTTTTTCTAAAAGTCTTTTAACTTTTTTGCCCTTGCTACTCTTTATAAAAAACTCTATCCACGCGTATGTATCCAAAAGCATCAAAATCGATCTCTATGTTCTCTTCTAAAAGGTTCAGAACCTTTAGCTAGACCAAAGGCCTTTTCTATTAGTTCTAATTTCCTTCTTTTCAATAAAGCAACTTCTATTTCTTCACCTATTCTAATCTCATCTTTCATTGCTATACTTTTAGGTATTAGTATGCCTAGTGATGTTCCAACGCTTCTTACCTTGGCTTTGAACACTTCTCCCATATTTTCACCTATTATAATATATTATAATAAACTATTTAAAGATTTTTTATTTCATTTGTTTAATATTACAAAAATTTCGTAGTTCACACTTCAAATCTTCGCTTCGTTTTGTCCATATTCTTACGCATGCTCTTAATTATCCTGAGGATAACTACTTGTTAGGAAGATATTGCTACTGAAGTTTGAATAAGAACCTTTTTCTATTCCATGAACAGAAAACTGACATTAAACCCAAAAATGGAACATATTTGTCCCAAAAATGAAATTTAAGTTTCAAAGAATCTTTTTATCTTATCGAGTATTATATCTTTTTGTCTAGGATTTAAAGAAACTTCCAACCCATAATATGTTGGTTTAGATAGCAGCAAATTTTCTCTTACCAAATCTTTTCCCATATACATGATTCTCTTATATCCTTTTTTACCCAATTCTTGAGGTTTGAACCCCCTCTTCAAATTTTCGAATGATGTATGCTTAGCACCCCAGCATCTTCGCATAAACAACTTGTGTAGTATTAAGTCCTTGATTTCAGCATCTGTTTGCATAGTTTAATTTTTGAACTTTTTAGGTATAAATATTTATACTTTTCTACCATAGAAAATTATATGAACGATAAGACTATACTCGTAGAAACGTTTGGTGGTTCACCGATAATCAGAATAATAGATTTTTTTATAGATAACCCACTGTTTGACTACTCGAAAGAAGAGCTGATAAAGGGTTTGGGTATAAGTAAAGTTACTTTCTATAAGTATTTTTTTACCCTAGAGAGCAACGGTGTAGTTGAAGTTACGAGAAAAGTTGGAAAAGCAAAGATGTACAAACTAAATGAAAGTAATGAAGTTACCAGAAAGATCAAAGAATTAGTATGGGCTCTTGGTATTAAGGCTGTCGAGATGGAAATGAAACCTATTGCTGTAAAATCATAAAGACGATTTTATTTTGGAAATAACTACTCATTAGGAAGGCTACTGAAGTTTTAAAGAAGAAGATAGAGAACGTAGAGATTGCTGAGAAGGAATGATTTCTTTTTCTTTCTTTTTTTTAAACTTTGTTATCATTCGATTATATTCTAGTATAATATTGACATTCAACTATCAATAATTATTTAAATATTGACATTCAACTATCAATAATGACAGAAGAAAGGATTATAAGAGAACAAAACCCATGGTGGTTATCCAAGGAAAAAATCCTAGAAGACGAGAAAATAAAGGAAGTCTTTTCTAAAAAGAATAAGCTTCTATACTCGTTCGAGAAAAAATCGAATGTATTGCTCTTCGGTCCAAGACAAACTGGGAAGACAACCTACTTCAAACTGTTGATACATGATTTACTCTATAACAAAAAAATCGACCCTAAAAAAATATGCTATTTCAGCTGTGAACCCCTGAGAAATTCTGAAGAAATAACTGAGCTGATAAGAAACCTAGACTTCTTGATCGAAGGGGAAAAATATGTTTTTTTGGACGAAATAAGTTTCGTTGAAGATTGGCACAGGGCAATAAAATACATACTCGATTCACCTCTTTCAAAAAACAAGACTTTCTACATAACAGGTTCTTCCTCGATTAACCTTAAAAAAGAGAATTTCCCAGGCAGACCGATAGAAATTAAAGAATTCTTACCCTTAACTTTCAGGGGTTTCATAAAAATCTTTGGAACCGAAGGACTGAAGAAAAACTTAATGAACGTAGAATTCAAGAGTTTAGAAGAAATACTCGAGAAAGCTAAGAAATTATCCTTTTATCAAGAAGAGATAGAAAAACTTTTTTACAAGTACTTAAACAGTGGGGGGTTCCCGAAAGCATTCTACGAATTGATGGAAGAAGGTGAGATAAAAGAAGATACGTACGATACTTACTGGAAATGGTTAATCCACGATATCGCAAAGATAGACAGGAGTGAAAAAATCGTGAGTGGCACCCTGTTAGGAATTTTAAAGACATATTCTTCAAAATTCTCCCTCAACTCGATAGCTAAAGAAGTCGAAATAGGTTCTCATATAACAGTCAGAGAATACCTTGAAATACTAGAAGACTTATTCGTGATCAAGAACTTCTATACTTTTGACTTGAATAAAAAAATAGTTGTCTACAGAAAAATGAGAAAGGCTTATTTTACCGACCCCTTTTTATTCCATGTTCTACAAAGAAAATTGATTGGGAAAAAAGAAGTTAATGAATACGATAAAATCGTAGAAGGAGTTGTCGCTGAGAGTCTGATGAGAAGAATCAATAAAATTAAGATAGGTTTTTATCATAACAAGAAGGAGATAGACATCTGTTTTGATGATTTCGGTATCGAAGTTAAATGGCAAGAAAGAGTTAATTTTAACGATTTCCCAAAGATTGGCATCAAGAATAAAATCTTATTGTCTAAAAATAAGATGGAATTCGATAAAGAACGAAATTTATTGATAATCCCTGTCAGCTTATTCTTATGTTTGGTTTAATTTAGTACTGATGATAATTACTCAACAGAGAATATTCTTACTTAAACCTGATCATTTTTTAATAATTTTTTAGTGATACATGGAAAATGACTACTTGAATGAAGAGAATTTGTACTGAAGTTTTATTGGGAACTTTTTTCTATTTCATGAACATAAAATTGACACTAAATCCAAAAATGGAACATATTTGTTCCAAAAATGGAACATTTAAATACTAGTTTTACACTTAATTTTATCATGCTAGAAGAAATATTAAACTCGAAACCAAAAGTAAAAATCTTAAAACTACTTGTGAATAAATCAGATTGGCTGTTTAGTGAGTCTGAAATATCAAGAGAACTTAAAATACCAAAAACAACTACACATAGGGCATTAAAAACGTTAAGAGACCAGAATATTTTAAGAGAATTTAAAAAAGCTGGCAAGATAGTCATATATCAATTAAATAAGGACAATTATATCATAAGAGATTTAATAGAACCTTTCCTGAAAAAAGACAGCGAGATAATAATTAAAAAATCTAAAGAGTTTTGTCAAAAAATAGATAAGTTGATTAAGGTTGCAATATTATTTGGTTCATCTTCAAAAGGAGAAATGAAACCAATCAGTGATGTGGATATGGCTTTAATAACCGAAAAACCGAGGGAATTAAAAGAACTAACGGATAAAATAAAAACAGAATTTCTAGAGAACGATAGTATAATATTCTCCACTCATATTTTCACAAAAAAAGAGTTTAAGGAGAGGTATGAAAAAAAAGATCCTTTGGTCGTTGATATAGTTAATGGTTATGTGGTTTTTGGTGATATAGAGAAGGTTATTTGATGGTAAAAGAATACCCAAAAGATTATGCAAAAGATTTCTTGAAAAAATCAAAAAAGTTTTTGGATATAGCGATTTTAATTCTTGGGAAATATCCAGAAGAGGCAGCTTTTAATGCGACTCAATCTATTATAAACGCCAATGATGCTTTGACGATATTCATGTTGGGCAAAAGGGCTAGCAAGGACCACAGGGAAGCAATTTTATTGCACAAAGAAGTCGTTAAAAAAATAGGTGATTCCTCTAAACTATTTATCGTTCAGATGAGTTTGGAATCCAGGGAAGGCACTGGATATGATATTAAGAAATCTTTAGGAAAAAAAGACTGTGAAATATTAGTTAAAAGGGCTGAAAGATTTGTTAATTGGGTGGAAAATCTTTTGAAATAGGATTTGTAACGGCGACTGAATAGAAACTGTTGCTTCATTTTTTTCTTAATTCTTTTTCTATCACATGAACATACCACTTTTTTAAAGAAGAAAATAGAGAACGTAGAGGTTGCTAAGAAGGGATGATTTCTTTATTTCTAAAAATCGCTAATCAACTTTTAATTTGAATTTTTTTCTATCCCATGAACATACCACTCTTTTTTGGTGACAATAGTATCATATGTCAATAATTCTTTTCTTTATTGTAAAAACAATAGAGTTAATTTTACATATTGAAAGTTTCTATCATATTAGAAACATTTAAATATTAGTTCCTACTATAATAGAAACTATGGCATATATAGATGTTTTGGAAAAATGGAATCTGTGGAAAGGGGATATAGAGACAGGAGTAAAAAGACATTACTACGTAGAAAGAGCTTTAAAATTTTTAGAGCCGAACGTGATAGTGGCAATAATAGGCGTTAGAAGGTCTGGTAAATCCTTCATAATGAGGCAGATAGCCAAAGAACTTGCAAAAAATGATTATGATAAAAATTCCCTCTTGATAATAAATTTTGAAGACCCTGAGTTGGAAGGAACGACTGTAAAAGAATTGGATAAGATTTTCTTAGACTACAAAGTCTCTTTATCACCAAAAAAATTACCAGTAGTTTTTCTCGATGAGGTTCATAATGTTCAAAAATGGGAAAGATGGGCAAGAACGATGCATGAGTTAGGAAAGGCAAAGTTAATTGTTTCTGGTTCATCCGCAAACCTTCTTAGCGGAGAATTAGCTACGGTTCTTACTGGGAGATATTTGGATATAGAGGTCTTTCCATTGAGTTTTAAAGAATTTCTTGAATTCAAAGGAATTCAAATAAAAGATCTACTAGACATAATATCACAAAAAGAAGATGTTCTTAGAGCATTTAGAGAATTTATTGAGTTTGGGGGCTTTCCTGAAGTTGTGCTCGAAAAAACAAAAAGAGAATTACTAATAAAATATGTAGAAAATATAATTTACAAGGATATTTTATTGAGGTACAAAATTAAGAGAATCAATGAGCTTAGAGCTCTGGCTAAGTTTTATTTGAGTAATCCGTCATCGAGTATAACTTTCAACTCTATTTCAAAATCAATAAAACTTTCTGATGACACTGTAGCCTTATTTTCTTCCTACTTGGAGAATGTATACCTTATCTTTTTTGTTACGAAATTTTCATTCAGTGTGAAAGATCAAGAAAAATCTCCGAAAAAAGTATACGTGATAGACCAAGGTTTATCCAATTCATTCGGGTTTAAATTCTCAGAAAATTTTGGCAAATTAATGGAGAATTGTGTAGCAATCGAATTAAGGAGGAAAAAAGGACTTAACCCAAACTTTGAATTTTATTATTGGAAAGATTATAGTCAAAAAGAAGTAGATTTTGTTGTGAAAGAAGGTTTGGATATCAAACAGCTCATTCAAGTAACTTATGTAAGTTCAAAAGATGAAATAGATAAAAGAGAGATTAAAGCTCTGCTAAAAGCCAGCAAAGAATTGAAATGTAATGATTTGGTTGTTATTACTTGGGATTATGAAGATGAAGAAACAATCAATAAGAAAAGGATTAGGTTCATTCCCTTGTGGAAATGGTTGTTGACTTATTCTGATTAAAATGATTTTGGTCAATTTTTTAAAGAAGAAGATAGAGATTGCTGAGAAGGAATGATTTCTTTTTTTCTAATAGTTTTAATTTTTTTACAAGTTTAAAAATCTTTCAAAAATTTTACATTTTTTAATTTTTTTACTTTTTCATATAACTTTTCATCCGCTGTTATAAAAGTAGCGTCTATTATCTGACTTAAAGATAAGAAAATAGCGTCATAAACAGTTACATAGTATTTTAATGCCAAACTTATAGCGTTTTTGATGATTTCTTCTGTAGGAAGAACTATATTTAGTTCCATATTTATCAAAGAATCTATTGATGTATATATTAACTCTTCATTGAATTCTTTATCGTATCTTAAAGCATTAGAAAGTTCATACAAGACTAGGTCTGGTATGACTATTTCATGTTTTCCTTGATAGAATTCTTCCCTTATTTTTAATGCTATTTCACTGTTTGTTTCTTCTTTGAACCATTTACCTATGACAGAAGTATCAAGAACTAGGAGCATGCCTTAAATCTCTCCACTTTCTAATTTCTTCGGTTAAACCTGTCACTCCTCTGGTCTTCTTTCTTATTTCATCTTGTATTTTCATAGCCTTTTTAATCCTAGTTTTATCCCTAAATCTAGCTACAGTTATTACTTCAAACCTTTTTTCTATTATTTTCATGTTATCTGTATCTTGTAATCGTTCTTTTATTTGCATATTCTTCACGTTATATGATTATAATATCAACTTATATAGCTTTTATTGCTTTTAATACAAATCTTTTTCTCCCAACACGCATAATTTGTTTTATTGAGTCGTGAATGTTGATTAAATGACATCAGAACAATTTGATGAATTCTGGGAGATAAAATGTCCTAAGTGCAATGAAAATATAGATTTAGAGATTTTGGTCAATTTTTTAAAGAAAAAAATAGAGAACGTAGAGGTTGCTAAGAAGGAATGATTTCTTTTTCTTTTTTTTAAATAAGATTACGAATTTTTATCCACCAGTAATTATTCTATTAAATATTAAAATTTTTTTCTATTTGATAGGAAAAAAGTAAACAATAAATAATTTTATTTGCATTAATGAGACTATTGTGGGTGTTAATTTTAGCTATAATTATTTATTCTAAAAACACCCAATTTTTAAGTCTAAAAATGGAGGAAAAAGAATGAATAAAAAACTGATTTTAGGAGTAATTGCAGTAATGCTATTGTCAGTAGGAACAGTATTTGCAGCAAAACCAACACCAGCAGCTGACAATGGATTGAATCATCCAGGACAAGCATCCCAGTTGTACCTCTATCAAAAGGATCCATCGGATTGGACAATAGTTGATGGTGGTGCATGGGGTAAGATGACATTCAGTACAGATAGTTTCGTATTCAATGGACATGGATTGACTTCAGGAACAGACTATAGTTTGATATACTATCCTGATTTTGACAACAGATACACATTGAATTTCTTATGCATATCAGGCTGTTCAGGTACTCACACACATACAATGATAATAGATGCATTTGATGAAAATGGATTTACAGGTCACGGGTACTACAATACAAACCCAGCATACACATGGACTGTAACAGGAACAAGTAAAGATACATTTACAATTGTGTATACAGGATTAAATCCAGGATATACTGTTATTTGCATAGATGGAGCTTGTACCGGTCCAGGTCAAACATTCAATTTAGATGGAATAGACACAGGTTCAGCTGTATGGCCTCATCCGATTGAGATATTAGGAACAGGAACAGCAAATGGGGGAGGAAACGTGAACATAGCTGAAAATTTTGACTTTAAATCAATACCATGGGTAATAGACTTTAACGCACCAGATGCAAAAATATGGCTAGTAAAATCAGGTGATTTAAATGGAGACACAATATCAGGTTGGAATCCAACAGAATATCTGTTTGAATACAATTTAATCTAAAAATTCCCTTTTTTTTTCTTTTTTTTCAATTTAGAAAGATTTTAATTCTTAACGAATTCTATAATATTAAGAGTGAAACACATGAAAAAACTATTTTTAGGTTTGTTAGTAGCTCTTCTAGTAGTATCAGCATTCGCTTCAACAGTATTAGCAAAACCAAAAGAACCAATAGATTCGATAACTATTGTACATTACAAAGACGGTTCAGCAAAAATAACTGGTGGTGGCGGAGGATGTTCAAAGCTATTGGGAGTTAAGTGGGGAACTTTACCAGTAAGTTATGTAATTAATACAGACGGCTACAATACGAACTTTGTTACCAGTGCCATCTCAGCAGCAACAACCGAATGGGATTCTCATACTAATGCAAATCTTTTTGATGGATATACAACGGGCAATGTAGGATGGGGAGTTCAGGATGGCAATAATGCATATATTTTTGGTTTGTATTCAAGTAACAATGCAATAGCAGTAACAAGATACTGGTATACCAGGTATAGTAAACAATTAACAGAATATGATGTCTTGTTTAACACTTACTATAACTGGTTTGACTGTAGCGTACAAACATGTACAGCAGGTAATAGAGGTATGGACTTACAAACAATAGCACTCCATGAAACAGGACACGGTGTTGGCTTAGCAGATGTATATAATCGTGCCTGCAGTGATGTAGTAAT
>CAZRNP010000006.1:0-33415 GCA_964601485.1 uncultured archaeon | reverse complement strand
AAGGTAGTGATCCAGGCAATCTAAGGTTCTATCCAAAAGGACGTTTAATAAAATCTCTATTAGAACAATTCGTCAATCAGATGGTTACAGAATACGGTGGGATGGAAGTAGAAACACCAATCATGTACGACGTCCATAACCCAATTCTAGCAGATTATTTGAATAGGTTTCCAGCGAGACAATACATAGTTAAATCAGAAGACAAAGAATTGTTCCTCCGTTTCGCAGCTTGTTTCGGTCAATTTTTGATGTTGAGTAATTCACTGATATCATACAAACAACTACCGTTGAAAATCTATGAGTTGACAAGGTACAGTTTCAGGAGAGAGAAGAGTGGTGAATTAGCTGGTCTGAGAAGATTGAGAGCATTCACGATGCCAGATGTTCATGCGATCTGTGAAAATTTAGAACAAGCGATGAATGAATTCGTGGTCAGGTTTAAATTATGTCAAGACGTCCTAGATAAAATCGGTTTGAATAAAGATGATTATGAATTGGCGATAAGGTTCACAAAAGAGTTTTACGAGAAAAACAAAGATTTCATCACTTCATTGATTAAACTTCATGGAAAACCTACACTTGTGGAGATGTGGGATGAAAAAATTTTCTATTTCATATTAAAGTATGAACTGAATTTTGTCGATGCTTTATCTAAGGCTTCAGCTTTGTCTACAGATCAAATAGATGTGGAAAATGGAAAGAGGTATGGGATAACTTTCATCGACGAGAACAGCAAGAAACAAACTCCAATAATATTGCATTGTTCTCCAAGCGGGGCTATAGAGAGAGTCATGTACGCATTGCTCGAGAAGGCATACATGGATGAAAAAAGAAAAAAAGTTCCTAGACTTCCAACATGGCTATCACCCGTTCAAGTCAGAGTCATACCACTCTCAGAAAAATACCAAAAATTCTCAGAAGAAATAGCGAATGAAATCGAAAAAGAAAACATAAGAGTCGACGTCGATGACAGAAGTCTAACAGTCCAGAATAAAGTGAGATACGGGGAATTAGAATGGGTTCCATTTTCAATCGTTGTTGGTCAAAAAGAAATCGACTCAAAAACATTTCCAATAAGAATCAGAGAGACCGGTGAAGTCAAAAAAATGAAGATTGAGGAATTCATAAAAATTGTAAAAAAGGAAATGGTAGGGAAACCTTTCAGAAACTTGACTCTCCCGAAATTCCTGACAAAAAGGCCAAAGTTTGTTGCCAGTGCTTAACTAGCTTTTTTAGGCTCTATCGGCTTAGATTTTTCCCAAAGTAAATTGAACAAGGGTTCGATCATGCTCTTTGCTGCATGCTTGGACTTAGTCCAGAACATCATGTCTTGTGATGAATGAACAACCTCTGGATCCGATAAACCTAGCATTAACTGTTGACCATCGACGACATAGAATCTTCCTGAGAAAGGTACTTCTTCATTTTTTATATTCCTAATTTCAGCAATTCCAGAAAGTGATTTTATTGCATCTGTGCACTGTTTATCGACTCTAGTTGCAATCTTTATCTTAACTCCGTTATCGCTAAGTTTTTTCAATATGCTTATATGATTCTCGAAAATGTCATTCAATCCAGCAGGTGTTGTGACTATGTCAACTGAAGAAGTTGCATTCCTAAGCATTGAGTCCATTTGTTGAAGGACGGAATATTTTCCTTTCAATGCACCAGTGATATCTTCGAGTGAAACAAGTTGTAATCCTTGTTCATGTAAACCACTCAATTCTTTAATCAACTCTGAACCCTTTAGTCTGTCAATTCTTTTCTCCATTTCACTATATTTTTCTTGGAGTCTTTTTTTTGACTTTTCTAAGGCTTCTATAGGTTGCATCGCAACATATCTTAAAGGCTTAGCTGTTTGAACTATGACAAATCCTTTATCTGCTAAAGTTTGAAGCACATCATAAGTCCTTGATCTGGGAACATTAGCAATTCCAGAAAGTTCACCTGCTGTAGCAGTTCCTTTTGCCAATAGAGCTACCCAAAGCTTTCTTTCATACAAATTGAGGCCAATTCCTTTTAAAGCATCCAGTAATTCTGGTGACCCTATCATTCCTACCATCCCTTAATTACTTAATAGTGATTGGCTTTATAAACATTAATATATTTGGTTAAGTTTTAGCCTAAATTTTCTTCCTATTTGAGTTAAGAATGATTTACAAATGGAATAAAAAATGGAGTAAGGTTTAAGTACTTTTGTCATTAACCAGACCTTCCCTGACTTTTGAATAGTTCACTCACTCTCTCTATCGTATCAGCTTCATCTGGCCCCTTATCTTCACGTATTCTTATAAACCTTGGAAACCTCAAAGCCAGGCCTGATTCGTAATTAGGAGATTTTTGTATTTCTTGGTATGCAACTTCAACTACAACCTTAGGCCTCAATCTTACTCCACGTCCCTTTTCTTCGGTTATCAATTCTTTTAATGTATCAGTCATCATCTGGAATTGTTCTTCTGTTAAGCCAGTACCCATCATCCCACAAGGCAAGAAACTACCACTATCAGGGTCCCTACAAGCCAAGACATAAGAGCTTAACCATCTTACTCTTGACCCTTCTCCCCATGTTGCCCCAACGATTACTAAATCTAAAGTTTCCATTATTGGCTTAATCTTATACCAACCGCCCACATGTCTTCCAAAGACATAAGAAGAATCCAAAACTTTAAGGAAAACTCCTTCTTGTTTAGCTTTCAAAGCTTCTTTATAAAAGGCATCGGCTTTTTTCACATCATCAGTTACGAGTTGCTTTGCCAACTCGAGTTTTTTAGGAATCGGTTTGACTATATTTTCCAATATTTTTCTTCTTTCCTTGAAAGGTTTATCGAAGAGCGTTTTACCTTCCAGATAAATAACATCGAACAGATGGATCTGGATTGGAATTTCTTTTACCATCTTTTCAATACCATATTTGCGATGTATTCTTTGAGATAACATCTGGAAAGGTAATGGCAATCCTGTTTTAGTGTCGATTCCTAATGTCTCTCCTTCAACTATACATTCTTTTGGTTTAAGGCCTTTCTTACAAAGTTCAACGAGGTCAGGGAATTGTTTTGTCACGTCTTCTGACCTACGAGTGTAAACCCAAATTTTATCATTTTTCTTTTGTATCTGACAACGTACACCATCATATTTGTACTCGACTGCAACCTTATCAAAATCTTTGATAACGCTTTCAATACTCTCGGCCTTCTCCCCGAGCATAACTTGTATTGGCTTACCCAATTGAACTTTAACTTTCTTTAAACCATCTATACCTTTTTCTCTTGCAGTTTTTGCGATCTCACTAAAATCGGATAGAATGTTCCATGCATACTCAACTGCTGCAACAATTTCATTTTTCTCTTCTTTACTCATTTCTTTTTTATAAAGGAAAGCCTCTACGATAGCATTTCTTATGATCCCCTCTGCGACACCAACCCTTAAATCTTGTAGAATTGTCCTTACAATGTATACAGTTTCTTTAGGCTGAGCTGAAACTAATAACTCTGCAATTAAATTCAATTTTCTGTCTTGAGAACCAGCACCAGTGATGTACGCGAGCTTTTGCAAGTTTTCAAAGACTGTGTTGACGTTTAATTTTTTCTTGAACAAAATAACTTGTTTCCTTGATTTTATACAAGACTCTGCTGTTAAACCTAAATCACCAGTTTTTTTGAACTTTTTTTCAACATCCTCAGTGGAGAACCCCGTGGCTTTAGAAATTGCTTTTATCATCATTTGTGTTGCTATCCCCAATTCATACCCAGAATACATAGGAAATACTTTACCAGTAACCAACAAAACAACTCTTGGTAAATCTTCACTCGATGTCTTTGAAAATAAACTTGCAAGAGTATGTGTTTTTTCTAGTTTAGATGACACTGACTCAAGTTTTTCATACACATCTGCAAGAATTGCATATTCCATAAAATCACAATTTCCTTGCATAAATTTATAATTTTGCCAATTAAAATTTGGTTTAGGTGTAATAATGGAAGTATTCGAAAGTATAATAAAAAGACAATCTGTCAGGATGTACGATAAAAAAGATGTACCGGATGAGTTGATAGGCCAATTGATAGAGGCGGCTGTTCATGCCCCCTCTGCTGGTAATGTACAACCATGGGAATTTATCATCGTTAAAGAAAAGAACATAAAAAAAGAACTTTCATCGGCAGCTTTGAGACAAAGACACATAGAAGAAGCACCTGTTGTAATCGTTGTATGTGCACACTTAGAAAAGAGTGTTGATAAGTATGGCGACAGGGGGGAAAATTTGTATTGTATCCAAGACACAGCTGCAGCAATTGAAAATATGTTATTGGTTGCAACATCCCTAGGTTTAAGTACATGTTGGAATGGTGCTTTTGAAGAAAATAAAGTCAAATCTATACTGAGCATTCCAGAAAGATTGAGACCAATGGCACTTATAACAGTTGGTTATCCAATTTCATACTTAAAACCTACAAAAACTCTGAGAAGACCGTTTGAAAATATTACATATTCAGAAAAATACGGTGAACACTTTCAATGGATAGAAAAAGATACAAAAGAATGGAGGTTTAAAATAAGACCACTAGAAGAGCATGTAAAAAAACTGAAAGAAAAAATAACTGAGAGAAAGAAATAAAATTAATTCCTGAACAAATCAAGTAAATTTAAATTATAAATAATAGAGATTATTATTAGGTGCAAATATGAAAAAAATCATGTTTATTTCTATTTTTATTTTTTTTGTACTATCTTCAAATTTAATCCACGCTGAGGGAATAGAAATAATTGTTCCTGATAAAGAAGTTACGATATACACAGGCCAGATGAACCAACTAGAAATATTGATAAAAAACAATAGAGGAGTAAAAGACACGGTTTATTTCTCTATCTGGCCCACTCAATGGATAAGTTTAAAAAATTATTGGACAAATTTGGAAGCAGGTGGGGTAACAAGCTTATCCTTAACGATAGAACCTCCTATAGATGCAGAAGAAGGAACTAACATATTCTCAATCACAATAAGATCAATCGACTATAACGTTTCAGCATCTAAACAAATATACTTTTTTGTTAAGAGATCATCCCCTGTTTACCTTACAGAAATTAAACTAAACAAGCAATCATTTAAACCTGGTGAAACTTTAATCATTCAACCTGTTTTGACAAACGTGGATAAAAAAGAAAGAATGAATGTTTTTGTGACAACAAAAATATTGAAAGATGACTCTCTAGTTCAAAAATTTGATGATAGTGTTTCTATAGACCCTTCAAAGACTGAAACATTATCGGATAATTTTGATATAAAATTAACTCATACACCTGGGAATTATAACATTGTTGTTAGTTTGAAAGACAATTTAAATAAACCTTTGAGTGAAAAAACCACTACATTTAAAATAGACCAACTACCTCGTAGAATAAATGAAGAAAAAGAAATTACAAATCACATATTGTATAGTGATACAACCATTAAAATTACAAACAATGGAAATTTACCAGAACGCAATTTCAACATTTTAATATCTCTACCTGTTATATCCAAAAACTTTTTCTACCCTATAATTGAACCTACTTATCAGGAAGAGAAAGACAATAGAATAATTTACAAGTGGTTTATTCCTGAACTGTACCCAGGTGAATCAATAACAATAAAATATCAACTTCGGTTCACTAATGCTGTCGTTGTAGCATCGATATTAATATTATTAATTGTATGGATTTTGTGGTTGTTCTACCAACCCAAGTTGGTTAAAAGATACATGGGTTTCTTAGCCAAGGAAGAAGAAGTTACTATTTCATTGCATGTAAAGAATAAAAGTAGAAAATTATTAGATAACATCACTGTAAAAGATTTTGTTCCCGCGATCGCGACAGTAATAAAAGAATTTAGCACGATAGCACCAACGATAAAAATGAAACCAGCAGGTACAGAATTAACATGGCAAATAAAAAACATTAGACCGAGAGAAGAAAGAGTTTTGACTTATAAAATCAAACCGGTGATCGAGATTCTTGGTAGTTTAAAACTACCAAAAGCACATCTTGTGTATGAGACAAAGAAAGGAAAAATCAAAAAAACTCTTTCTAAAACAATAACTATAATGGGAAAAGTTAAATAATCTTTCTACACATTTTTTATAATCAACCCCTGATAGCTCAACGGTTAGAGCGATCGGCTGTAGTCGAGTACTTGAGTGCTTGATCGTTAGCAATCGCTCGGTGGTAACCGATAGGTTGCTGGTTCGAATCCGGCTCAGGGGACTATACGAAAACTATTTAAGCTATTAGGAATAAAGATTGTGAATATTGAAAAGTTTAAATATCATGGATACAATAATTTATGGGTTGACGACCAAAACGGGGAGGAAACACCCGTTCCCATTTCGAACACGGAAGTTAAGCTCCCTAGTGATCTGGACTGTACTGCCTTTGGGCGGGAAATCCAGGAAGTTGTCAATCCATTCATGGTGACCTTTTATTGATTAAAAAACCCACCCTCCCCTGTTCATTTTGTAATTCATTATTGTATATTTTCTATAGCTGCCCTGATTGTGTAGCGGCCTATCAAAGTAATAATCAATACTGTAGATTACAGGACTGTCACTCCTGTGACGGGGGTTCAAATCCCCCTCAGGGCGTGTAGGTGATGGCTTGAAAACAGAAATAAATATCTTAGATCATGGGTTAGTCCCAAAACACATACTCTTATCTCAACAAGAAAAAGAAGAAGCTATGAAAAAATTTGGAGTAAAGAAAATAGGCCAATTTCCAAAAATATTAAAATCCGACCCCATTGTTCAGTTATTAGGAGCAAAACCTGGCGACTTGATCAAGATTATTAGAAAGAGTGAAACAGCTAAAGAATCAATATATTATAGAGTTGTCATCGAGGTATAAGAATGGATGGGTTTAACATACTTTTAAAATCATTCGCGGATGATCAGGGTTTTGTAAAATTTCAAATAGATTCATTCAACGACTTCATAGAGAGAAGAATACCAAACATAATAAAACAGATAAAGGAGATAAAACCCGAAGTTCCTGACTTGGGAGAATTCAAAATAAGGTTAGGAAGGTTTAAACTTGGTTTACCGTCAGTTAAAGAGGCTGATGGTTCTGTGCGAAACATTCTACCTTTAGAAGCAAGAATGAGAAACTTAACATATGCTTCGCCCATGTATGTTGAGATGACACCTATTCTAAATGGTATAGAGAGTGAAACAATATGGGTCAATTTTGGTGATTTACCCATCATGTTAAAATCTGAATACTGTCCCTTGTCTACCATGACTAGAAAAGAACTGATAGAAACTGGAGAAAACCCCGATGACCCTGGTGGATACTTCATAATAAACGGGACTGAAAGGGTTCTAGTTTTAATCGAAGAAATTGCTCCGAATCGTGTGATAGTTGAGAGGTCTGGTATTTCAAACGTAACAGAAACAGCACGTATACACTCAGAAAAAGATGGGTATATACAAAGACATGTCATCGAAAGGAAAACAGATGGTGTAGTCAGGATAAATTTTGCAAATATAAACAACCTACCCGTTGTAATTTTATTGAGAGCATTAGGGTTGGACTCTGATAAGGACATAATAAATGGCATATCGACTGACCCAGAAATACAAGAAGAATTTTATCCAAATTTGTTTGAGAGTGAATCATCGAATGCTAAAGAAGGAATCGATGAGATAGGGAAACGAATAAGAATCCCACAGAAAGAATACAGAAGAGAAAGAGTAACAAGGTTGATAGACAAGTATTTGTTACCTCACTTGGGACAAGAGAAGACTGATAGGTTAGATAAAGCAATATTCATTGCAAAAGCAGTTGATAAAGTTTTACGTTTTCATCTGAACAAGATACCTGAGGATGATTTGGATCATTATTCAAACAAACGTCTAAGATTGTCAGGAGATTTGTTAGAAATACTTTTCAGGTCTATACTTTTAGGTAAATGGGGTTTGATAACGAGGATTACTTACAATTATCAAAAATTAACTAAAAGAGGAAGATTCCCACCTTTACCGGCAATAGTTGAAGCCAATGTGTTGACAAATCAAATTGTTTCTGCATTAGCAATAGGAGCATGGGTTGGTGGAAGAACAGGTGTTTCTCAAAGGTTGGAGAGAGGTAGTTTTGTGAAAACTCTTTCTCATATGAGAAATATACTCTCACCTTTAACATCCACACAAGAACATTTTGAAGCAAGAGAATTACACCCAACGCATTGGGGAAGAATCGACCCATCCCAAACACCAGAAGGAGCAACTATCGGTTTAAGAAAATACTTGGCTGTGATGTGTCAGATAACTAAAGGTGCACCAGAGAAGGACAAAAAAATGGCATTAAACATTCTCAATAAGTATGTTGGTGTTAAAAATGGCTGATGTATTTTTAGACGGTAAATTCATTGGATCGACAGAAAAACCAGAAGAAATTATCAAATCATTCAAAGAAAAAAGAAGAGAAGGACAAATCTCCGAGCAAATCAATGTTGCTTATTTAGAATATTTAAATGTAGTTAGAATCCTTACTGATTCTGGAAGAGCAAGACGTCCCTTAATCATTGTTGAAAACGGTAAACCAAAATTAACAAAACAACACCTGGAAAAAATAGAACAAAAAAAGATGACTTGGTCTGATTTGATAAAAGAAGGTGTTATAGAATTTTTAGATGCTGAAGAAGAAGAAAATGCATACGTTGCTTTAAGGCCAGAAGTTTTAACAGAAGAGCACACGCACTTAGAGTTGGACCCAACAGTCATTCTTGGCCTGTCTACTTCTTTTCTACCGTTCCCTGAGTTCAATCGTGGTGACAGGGTTAACTTTGGGTCTAAAATGATGGGTCAATCCATAGGGTTGTACTCGTTGAATTTACCGATGAGAATTGATACAAAAGCAAACATACTAGTTTATTCACAAGTCCCAATTGTTAAAACACACATCAATGAAGTACTCAAAGATGAGAATCATTCCGGTGGAAAAAACGTAGTAGTCGCGATAATGTCTTATGAAGGTTACAACATGGATGACGCTATTATAATGAACAAATCCTCGATTGAAAGAGGCCTATTTTGGTCTTATTTATTCAGGACATATGAGGCAGAAAAAAAGAGGTACATGGGTGGTCAAGAAGACGTAATAGGCATACCAGAACCAGGTATAAGAGGATATCCTGGAGAAGATGCATACAAACATTTACCTGAAGATGGGATTGTCAACCCAGAGACAGAATTAAAAGAAGATGAAGTACTCATCGGAAAAGTATCACCTTTGAGGTTTTTAGGTAGTCTAGATCAATTCATCACAGGGTTAGAAAATATCAGAGAAACTTCTGTGAAAATAAGACATGGAGAAGAAGGAATCGTTGACAGAGTTTTCACAACAGAAAGTACTGATGGTAACAAATTGATAAAAGTAGTAGTGAGAGATTTAAAGAGACCAGAAATAGGTGACAAATTCGCTAGTAGACACGGACAAAAGGGTGTTATAGGCTTAATCGTTCCACAAGAAGACATGCCATTCACAGAGGATGGAACGATTCCTGACGTAATATTCAACCCACACGGTATTCCATCAAGGATGACTATAGGCCAGTTATTAGAAATGTTAGCCGGGAAAGTTTCAGCTTTAGAAGGTAAAAGGTTAAGCAACCCAGCTTTTCATTCAATACCAGAATCAGAACTTAGGAAGACACTCGAGAGTAATGGTTTTAAGAACGATGGTAAAGAGACAATGTATGACGGTCAGAGTGGAAAAAAATATGTTGGCCAAATATTCATTGGAAATGCCTTCTATCAAAAATTAGACCATCTTGTTTCAAATAAAATACATGCTAGGTCAAGAGGACCTGTTACACTTTTAACAAAACAACCAACCGAAGGAAAATCTAAAAAAGGTGGTTTAAGATTAGGAGAGATGGAAAAAGACTGTTTAATAGCACATGGTGCAGCTTTAGTTCTTAAAGAGAGGTTTGATTCAGATAGAACTAAAGTACCAATATGCAAAGATTGTGGGTTGGTTGCTATAAACGATAGGATAAAAAATAGAAAATACTGTCCTGTTTGTGGTGGTTCTAAAATTTTGGACGTGGATATGTCTTATGCATTCAAACTACTGACAGACGAAATGAAAAGTATGTTGATTTATCCAAAATTGATAGTTAAAGAGGAATAGATATGTTAGAAAAAATTGTATTTGGAGTGCTGGACCCTGAAACAATTAGAAAGATGTCTGCAGCTAAGATAAACAAGACTGAACTATATGATCAAGAAGGTTACCCTATAGAAGGAGGGTTGATGGACCCTAGATTAGGCGTAATAGACCCAGGGTTGAGATGCAGAACATGTGGTGGTTCTGTAGGAGAATGTCAAGGACACTTTGGTCACTTAGATTTAACAAGCCCTGTAGTTCATGTTCACTATACAAAATTAATCTATAACCTATTACGAATGACTTGTTCAAAATGTGGGAAGATTTTGTTGGATCAAGCAGGAATAGAAAAATTTTCAACTGGTAAAAAATCTCTCAAAAAATTGAAATCTTTGATGAAAAGTAAATGTCCTTATTGTGGAGAAGTTCAAAAGAAAATGAAGTTTTTAAAACCGACAACTTGCATCGAAGATGGAAACATGCTAAGTCCAACTCAAGTTAGGGAAAGATTACAGAAAATCCCTGATGCAGATTTGATACATCTTGGGATTAGGGGAATGAGGCCAGAGTCATTGATCATAACATTGTTACCCATACCGCCTGTTACAGTTAGACCTTCTATAACTCTTGAAACCGGTGAAAGATCTGAGGATGATTTAACACATAAGCTCGTCGATATAGTGAGAATAAACAAAAGATTAGCAGAGAACATCGAGTTAGGTGCGCCAGAATTCATCATTCTAGATTTGTGGGAATTATTACAGTACCATGTTGCTACTTACATAAATAATGAAATATCTGGAGTTCCGCCCGCCAGACATAGATCTGGTAGAATTTTGAAGACACTTACACAGAGATTGAAGACAAAAGAAGGTAGATTCAGACACAATTTAATAGGAAAGAGAGTTAATTATTCTGCGAGAACAGTTGTAAGTCCTGATCCTTTGATTGATATAAATGAAGTTGGTGTTCCTTTGTTGATTGCAAAAGAATTAACCAAAACAATTGTTGTGAATGAAAAAAACATCGAGAATATAAGAGAGATGATCAAAAGATACCCAGACTGGCCGACTGTGAATTATCTGATTCGACCGGATGGTAGGAAGAAAAAGGTCAACGAATTAAACAAGGAAGAAATTGCAAAAGAAATAGAAGCTGGTCATATAGTTGAAAAACAATTGGAAGACGGTGATTGGGCGATATTCAACAGACAGCCATCTCTACACAGAATGAGTATGATGGGACACAAAGTGAGAGTCATGCCGTACCAAACATTTAGGTTAAATTTGTTAGTTTGTCCGCCATACAACGCAGATTTTGACGGTGACGAGATGAATTTACACGTACCCCAAGATGAAGAAGCACAAGCAGAAATAAAATTGTTGATGGATGTTCCCAACAATATAAGAAGTCCTAGGTTCAGTGGTCCTATAATCGGTTGCAGTAAAGATCATATATCATCCCTATACCTATTAACTCACGGTTATCAAGAATTCACAAGAAGAGAAATGATAGAATTGATAAGGGTGTGTGATATTAAAATAGAAATTCCAAACAAAAAGAAACTTACTGGTAAAGAAGTATTCAGTTTGTTCTTACCTAAAGGGTTCAATATTGAATACAAAGCTTCATGTTGTATAGGGTGTCCAAAATGTTTAAAAGAAAAATGTCCATACGATGCTTATGTTGTTGTTAAAAACGGAGAACTTCTCACTGGTACGATAGACAAAAAAAGCGTTTCTGCATTCAGTGGAAAGATGTTGGATGAACTAGATAAAAAATATGGGCATGAATTCACAAGAGAATTCTTGTTCAACATCACTAGATTTGCTTTAAAATTCTTGACTAAACATGGGTTTTCAGTTTCAATATCTGACCAAGATTTAGATGAAAAAATAATGAAAAAAATAGATGAGACAATTGAACAAGCAAGAAAAGAAGTTGACGAAATGATAAAAGAGTTTAAAAAAGGAAAGATTAAAACACTAATCAGAACTACACCAAGACAAAGCCTTGAAGCCATCATCAGAAAAAAAATGGCTGACACTTTGAACAACATAGCTGACATTGTTGAAAAGAATGTTACAGATAATAATACAGTAATCATGGCAAGGAGTGGTGCGAGAGGAAGCATGATTAACTTAGTTCAGTGTGCTGCTTGTTTAGGTCAAGAAGCAATAAAAGGAGAAAGGATAAAAATAGGGTTCCATAGAAGAACATTTTCTCACTTTAAACGCGGTGATATCAGTTTAGAATCCAAGGGGTTTGTCAGGAATGGCTATAAACAAGGCTTGAACCCGTTTGAGTTTTTCTTCGATGCTATGAACAGTAGGGAAGGTTTGATGGACAAATCATTAAAGACTAGGCATAGTGGTTACTTGGAAAGAAGATTGATCGGGGCATTACAAGATTTAAAAGTTGAGTATGACGGAACAGTTAGGGATAGTGGAAATAAAATAATTCAATTCGTCCCTGGAGAAGATGGTTTGGATCCGTCAAAAATACAAAAAGGTGGTATAAATGTCAGAAAAATTGCAGACGATATCTTTGGATGATGTTATATTACCGATTAAAATTTTGGATGAAATAGAAACGGTCTGTAAAGAGAAAAAATTAAATTCAAATCAAAAAGAGAAACTCATTCAAATAATAAAAAAAGAATACATGAATAGTTCTTTTGAACCAGGTGAAGCTATAGGAATAATATCCGCTCAATCCATATCCGAACCAGCCACGCAGATGACGATGCGTACTTTCCACTTTGCAGGTTCTTCTGGTATTCAGGTTACGTTAGGCCTACCAAGACTTATAGAAATATTCGATGCAAAAAAAGAACCAACAACATCAACAATGACACTCTATTTGAAGAAAAAATACAACAACAAAACAGACAGCGAAAGGGTTGCTGACATGATAACTGAAAAGAATTTAAGAAATTTTGTTGACACTGTTTCTTTGGACTTGACTAATAAAAGAATAAGGATCAAATTTAAAAAAATAAAAAAATCTGACTTAAAAGATACTGCTTCGAAGTTACAAAAAAAAACCAAGAACTATAGCATTAGTATAAAAGAAGATGCGATGATAGTTGAATCAAAAGAAAAACAACTTACAATTAAGGACCTTCAAAGAATTAAGAAAAAATTGTTGGATTTAGCTGTGACAGGCATTCAAGATGTAAAGAATGCGATAGTCGTGAAAGAGGGCGACGATTGGGTTATAAAAACTTTAGGTTCTAATTTTTTGAAAGTACAAAATTTCGAAGAAATTGATTTTATGAGGAGTTATACAAACAACGTACATGAATTGGCAAGTGTTCTAGGTATAGAAGCTGCTAGGTTTGCATTAATAAAGGAAACAAAGAGTACGATGAGACAACAAGGGTTAG
Source organism: uncultured archaeon (assembly GCA_964601485.1). Lineage (GTDB taxonomy): Archaea > Aenigmatarchaeota > Aenigmatarchaeia > CG10238-14 > CG10238-14 > JASEGC01. The sequence continues at coordinate 19,893 of CAZRNP010000006.1, read as the reverse complement.
ACATAGATGACAGACACATAATGTTAGTCGCGGATACGATGACATTCGGCGGAGAAGTCAAGCCAGTCGGAAGGTACGGTGTTGCTGGAATGAAACAATCTGTCCTGACAAGGGCAGGTTTCGAAGAAACGATTAAACATCTTGTGAAAGCTTCTATTAGACAGGAAGAAGATACTTTCAATGCGATATTCGATAACGTCATGGTAAATCAACCAGTACCAGTAGGTACGGGTATGTTCGACTTAATAGCAAAATTAGGCGAAGAATAATGGATTTAACAGATATAATTAAGACAAAAACAAAAGAAAACAAAATCATACTAGGCTATAATACTGTGATGAAGTTTTTAAAAAATGAAAACCCAGAATTTATCGTTATCGCCAATAATTTTCCAGACGATAAAAGAAAAATTATAGAACACAATGCTAAAATAGCTAAAATCGAGTTAAAAGAATATCAAAACGATAGCGTTAACCTAGGCTTAGTATGCGGTAAACCGTTTGCAGTGGGTGTACTAGCGATAAAGAGGAGTAAGAAAGAATGACGATAACTTTCACGACAGAAACTATAAGATTGTTGACATTATTTGAAAACGTAACAAATGTTCCTGTGAGAGATTGTTTCGTTAATAATGATGTAATCTATTACATAGTTGAAGAGGGTAAAATAGGTTTAGCAATAGGTAAGAATGGGACTTCTATAAAGAACGTTGAAAAGGTCATCGGAAAAAAAGTAAAAGTGTTTGAATATTCATCCGATCCCGAAACATTCGTTAAGAATCTTATACCACAATGTAAAGAAATCAAAGTAATAAACCTAGCTGACAAAATAACGGTAGAAATTAAAGTCAGTAAAAATGACAGAGGTTTCATAATAGGCAGGGGAGGGGAAAAGATAAAAATTTATAAGGAGATATTAAAGAGGGTCCATAACATATCGGATATACAGGTGAAATGATGGCAAGAGGAATGTTTTCCGCTAGGGGATTAAAAAAGAAGAGACAAAAATACAAGTGGAGAGACGTAAAATACATGAGAAGACAGTTACAGTTGGCTAAAAAGAATCCTCTAGAAGGGGCGCCAAGGGGCAGGGGAATAGTTATCGACAAAAGAACTGTAGAACAGAAACAACCTCATTCTGGTCTTATAAAAGCTGTGCGTGTACAGTTAATAAAAAATAACATTCAAGTCACTGCTTTTGTTCCTGGATCCGGGGCGATAGACATGATAAACGAACATGATGAAGTCATAATTGAAGGAGTTGGTGGTAGTCAAGGTGGTCCTATAGGGAGTCAGTGGGGTTTAAAGTATAAAGTTGTTGCTGTCAACGGTGTTAACCTCCAACAAATTCTTTCTGGGAAGAAACAAAAACCTGTGAGATAAATGGCTGAATTAAAACTTTTCAACAGATGGAGTTTTCAAGGAATAGAAGTAAAAGACTCAGGGCTCAAACCATACATCAATTTACACCCAATAGTCATTCCAAAGACGGGTGGAAGGTACAGTAAACATCAATTTTACAAATCCAAGATGAACATTGTTGAAAGACTCGTTAACAAACTGATGGTTCCTGGCCACAAATCAAAAAAACATCTATTAACATCCGGCCTATGTACAGGAAAAACACAAACCATATTTAAACTGGTAAAAGAAGTTTTTGATAAATTGGAGAAAAAAACTAACACGAACCCGATTGAAATTCTTGTCAGGGCTTTAGAGAATGCAGCTTTGAGAGAAGAGATAACTTCTTATCAGATGGGTGGTATCATGGTTAGAAAAGCTGTCGTGACATCGCCACAAAGAAGAGTGGATGCTGCTCTTTCAGTCATAGTACAATCCGCCTACAGGAAATCATTCGGGAAGAAACTTTCTTCTGCAGATGCTTTATTCAATGAAATTCTTTATGCTTATCAGAATGATGCTTCTAAGTCTGAAGCGATAAAAGAAAAAGAAAGGATTGAAAGGGAAGCTGACGGAGCGAGATAAACATTCAATTCAATTCACACCCATTCTCTAAAAAATCTTTTAATAATATTCCATCTTCTGCAAATACTTTTTTTCTCGGAGGTAGGATTCTAATCTTACCATAACCAAAATCAACTACTAAGTAAAAAGGAAGTCCCTCAAGTTTACTATCCATGTATTCATAAAAATAGAATGCATTTTTTTTCGTTGATTTTACTTGTAAAAATATGCTCTTTCCATTCTTGATACAGATCAAATCTGCTTCCCCTAAGCTTGCACCTGCACGTATGACTTTCCATTTATATTTTTCGAACAACATTCTCACTTTTCTCTCGACTCGATAACCTTTCTTTCTTGACTGTATCATTAGAATTAATCTGGTGATTATAAAATTTATTTGTAGTTACTTTCAATTAGTTTAATATTAAAAGAAAAAAGGAACCTTTAAATTAATTTCTTTTCAAAATTACAGTATTATTTTTCAGGGGATTATATGGCTAAAAAAGAAATGACAGAAAGAATCATAGAAGCAATGAAAGACCCGATTAGAATCAGGAATATTGCGACATCTTCTCATGTCCACCACGGTAAAACAACTTTAACCGATAACCTGGCTGCACTAGCAGGAATGATGGCTGATAAGACTGTTGGTGATGTTGAGAGTGGAATGTTGACATGGTTTGACGAACAAGAGAGAGAAAGACAACTCACGATATACGGGGCAAACGTTTCCATGGTTCATGAATTTGAAGGTAAGGACTATCTGATAAACTTAGTTGATACACCAGGTCACGTGGATTTTGGTGGTGACGTCACTAGGGCTATGCGTGCGGTAGACGGTACGATAGTCTTGATTTGTGGTGTCGAAGGGATAATGCCTCAGACTGAAACTGTTTTCAGACAAGCTTTGAGAGAAAGAGTTAAACCTGTTTTATTCATCAACAAAGTCGACAGGTTGATTAAAGAATTGAAATTGACACCCGAAATGATGCTAAAGAGGTTTGAGGATTTAATCAGGGACGTTAATGTTCTCATTCAAAAATACGTCGAAGAAAAATACAAAGAAAAATGGTTAGTTAACGTTATGGATGGTTCTGTGGCTTTTGGCTCTGCATACAGAAAGTGGGCTATTTCCATCCCTTACATGAAGAGGACAGGCATCACTTTCAAAGACATCATTGACTATGTTTCTCAAGGAAAAGATGAGGAACTTGCAAAGAAAGCCCCAATGCATCAAGTAATTCTTGACATGATAATAAAACATTTACCAAACCCATTAGATGCTCAGAAATACAGGCTAGATAAAGTTTGGAAAGGTGATCCAGAAAGTGATGCAGGAAAAGACATGCTATCTTGCAACCCAAACGGAAAACTCGCGATGATAGTAACTAAAATGGTTCCCGACCCTCATGTTGGTTTTGTTGCAGCAGGAAGATTATTTTCTGGAAAAATTTTTAAGAGTAAGGATGTTTACTTGATAGGTCAACATAAAAGAGAAAAAATACAACAAGTCGCAGTTTACAAAGGTATAGCAAGAATACCTGTAAAAGAGGTTAGTGCAGGGAACATTGCTGCTATCGTTGGTATATCAGACGCATTCACTGGAGAGACTGTTTGCGATGCTGACCAAATCATAGAACCATTCGAAGCGATAAAACACATATTCGAACCCGTTGTCACGAAAGCGATAGAACCCAAGAACCCCATGGAGCTACCAAAGTTGATCGATGCGTTGAAGAAAATAGGAAGAGAAGATACAACACTTCAAGTTAAGATAAATGAAGAAACTGGAGAATATTTAGTTTCTGGTCTTGGTGAATTGCACTTGGATGCGAAAGTCGAGAGAAAGTTGAAAGAGATGGGTATTGAGATTGAAGCATCATCACCAATAGTCGTTTACAGGGAAACTGTATCAGGAAAATCGAAAGAGATAGAAGGTAAATCTCCAAACAAACACAACAAATTACATTTTATTATAGAATCTATACCCCCAAAAATCATGGAAGCGATGAAACTAGGGGACATACCAACAGAGATTGAAATAAAGAAGAAGAACCTTGAATTACAGAAAAAATTATCCGACCTAGGGATGGAATCAGATGAAGTGAAGAACCTATTGTTGATACATGAGAAGAACATGCTCATCGATAACACAAAGGGTATTCAATACCTCAACGAAATAATGGAGATGGTAAAAGACGGTTTCAAGTCTATCATGGATGAAGGCCCGATGGGAAGAGAACCATGCATTGGTTTGAAGGTTAGTTTAGTTGATGCTGAGTTACATGAAGACCCTGTACACAGAGGACCCGGTCAAATTCTCCCGCCTGTAAGAGCTGCGATTAAGGCAGGGATTTTAGATGGCGGACCTGCACTTTTAGAACCGATGCAAATAATAAGAATAGACGTGCCAACAGAAGTAATGGGTGGCTGTTTAAGAGAAGTGCAAAATAGAAGGGGAAAAATTTTGGACATGTCGGAAGAGAGAGGAGCATCCATACTCCAGGCAAAGGTCCCAGTCGCAGAGATGTTTGGCTTCGATTCGGCCTTGAAATCAGCCACTGGGGGGAAAGGTTTTTATAGTTTAATAGATGTTATATTTGAGAAGTTGCCGAAGGAACTGCAAGAACAAGTTGTTTTAAAGATAAGAAAAAGAAAAGGTTTGAGTGAAGAAGTTCCTCAGGTTGAATAACATATTTAAAACTGTGATTGAATAATTAAATAGTGTTTGAGGAGGTGTAATGATGGCAGAATTACCAAAAATAAACATCATGACAGCCGGGCACGTAGATGCTGGTAAATCCACTTTACTAGGAAGATTACTCTACGATTCTGGTGAGATAAGAGAAGATCAAATGAGGAAGTTGAAAGAGATAGCGAAAGAATTGAAGAGAGAAACTTTCGAGTTCGCGTTCGTCATGGATAAATTGAAAGAAGAGAGAGAACGTGGTGTGACGATAGACATTATGCACAAACCATTCCAAACGAAGAAATATTTCTATACTATAATCGACTGTCCTGGTCACAGGGACTTTGTTAAGAACATGATTACTGGAACTTCACAGGCAGATGCCGCTATTTTTGTAGTATCTGCTAAACCAGGTGAAGGTATACAAGAACAGACTAAAGAACATGCTTGGTTGCTGAAGGTGATGGGTGTCGGTCAGATTGTAGTCGCTATAAACAAGATGGACAATGCTAATTACGACCAAAAAAGGTTCGATGAAATTGTTACAGAAGTTAAGAAACTGTTGAACATGGTCGGTTTTAAAACAGATGAAATACCATTCGTTCCTGTATCTGCCTTGCAAGGGGATAACGTCTTCAAGAAATCAGACAAGATGCCATGGTATAAGGGAGGAACATTAATCGAGTCCATGGATGCAACTATAAAAGTACCAGAATCACCTGTAGACAAGCCTTTAAGAATACCTATTCAAGACGTTTATACTATAACAGGAGTTGGAACTGTTCCAGTAGGTAGAGTTGAGACAGGAGTACTAAAGAATGGAGACACACTCATTTTTGAACCATCTGGTGCAAAGGGTGAAGTCAAGACGATAGAAATGTTTCATAAACAACAGCCAGAAGCAAAACCAGGAGACAACATTGGATTTAATGTAAGAGGTATAGGTAAGGAAGATGCTAAGAGAGGAGACGTCGCAGGTCATCCAAACAACCCACCAACAGTTGCTAAAGAATTCACAGCACAGATAATCGTTCTACAACATCCTACTGTTATAACAGCAGGATACACACCAGTATTCCACGTAGGTACAGCTTCAATAGCATGTAAAGTAGAAGAGATAATCGCAAAGATCGACCCAAAAACAGGTGCAGTGTTAAAGGAACATCCAGATTTCATAAAGACTGGTGATGCGGCAAAGATAAGAGTTGTCCCAACAAAAGCAATGGTTATCGAAAAAAAATCAGACTTTCCACAATTAGCTAAGTTCGCGATAAGAGACATGGGAACTACTGTTGCTGCCGGAGTAGTCTTGGATGTAGTTAAGGCAAAGTAATTCTTTCTTTTTTTCTTTTTCAAAACTTTTTTAATAGAAAGGTTTTTCACTACTTTCTTCATTGTATTGTGGTTTAGGCTCTACATTCTTACTCTTTGTAAATTTCATTATTCCAAATATTATTGCTAGTACTACTAATGCTATTACAACTGCTATGGGTATTATTTTAGTTAAATCCTGCATCAAAATATGTCCCCCACCACCTCCTCCACTAGTACCACTTTTAATAGTTGTAGTAGATTCTGATTGTGCAGTTGTTGTTTCTGAAGGAGAAGTTGTTATTTCTTCTGGAGTTGTAGTAGTTTGAATTGTTGCATTAGTTGTCGTAGTCGTTCCTAATCCACCACCCACCCCTGAAGATGTTGTCACTATTGATGTAGTAGTTGCTGATGATGACTCACCACAATTCATCAAGTTAATTGGTTTAGACAGTTCAATGTCAACATTACTTTCGTCAGGATTACAGTAACCGCTGTCGGTCTCACCGGTAACAAGAATGTTGTAGGTGCCATCAACAACACTATCTTTATTCGGCATTTTGACATCGAAATTCATTATGTATGTATTTGGATCAAATAATTCACAATCTGATTCGTTAAAAGATTGACATGAACTGAGTAAAGAATAACTTCCCGTTGAAGTTTCTAAGAAGACAGCCCAGTAGTTTGGGGTACACTCGTTTATACTATTGTCCTTATAGCCATGCCACCCTGTCCATTTAACAGTAACTCCAATAGCATCTTCACAATTAGCAGAATCGGGTATATCAAAATCCATTTCTTCAATATCAGGAAAACTAGGATAACTATCTTTTTTTTCAGAACAGCTATGGCTTGGCGTACCCTCGCATGATAAGGTTATGTCTTCTGCAGTAGTCGTGGTAGTCGCTATACTAGTAGTAGTCGTGGATGTAGTTGATGTAGTCGTTGTTTGAGTCGTCGTAGTAGTCATGATTGTAGTCGTCGTAGTTGTTCCTATTGTACCACTACGCTCTTCTGCAGTAGTCGTAGTCGTCGTTGTAGTAGTCGTAATTTGAGTACATTTTTCATTTTCACATGAACTTGGGGAACAATCATAAGATGTTAAAACTAAATTATCCTCATTACAATACCCTTCAATCAAAATTTTAGAGTCTACGCATCTATCCGGATAATCTTGACCATAAAATGTAACATTACTTGCTTCATAATATTCCAGACCATCATCATGATCAACACAATTTAGAGCATGAGCAAACGGAATAAACAGAAGAAAAATTAACATAAAAACTGTTTTTTCAAATACTCTCATGTTTTATTATTTTTTTGTTTTAAATTATAAAGAAATGTGTTACTTTTTCTAAGATTGTAATGACCATTTTTTACTTATAAAAATATTCTTTCATATTATACAATTCATGAGAGTAAAGGCTGGAAACAAAATAAAAGAATTTAGAACAGTCTGGATGGAAGGAAAAACAGTAAGAATGATAGACCAGACAAAATTGCCTCATAAATTTGACATATACAATTCATCTGACTACAAGCAAACAGCTGAAGCAATTAAAAAAATGGTAGTTAGAGGAGCTCCTGTTATAGGAGTAACAGCAGCTTATGGAATAGCACAGGCATTTCTTGAAGCACCTGAAAATAAATTCAATGATTATATAAAAAATGCTGTCGATACTATAAGAAACACTAGACCAACTGCCTACAATCTTTTTTGGGCTATTGATAGAGTTTTGAAAGCGGTTGATAGAGGAAAATCAATAAAAGAAAAAAAAGAATTAGCAATAAAAGAAGCAAATAAGATTGCTGATGAAGATGTTGAACTCTGTAAGAAAATAGGGAAATATGGTAACGAACTAATAAAAAATGGTAACAAGATATTAACTCATTGTAACGCTGGGGCTTTAGCGACTGTTGATTATGGTACTGCTCTTGCACCAATACGTTTTGCTCATGATAAAGGAAAGAAAATATTTGTTTTTGTCGATGAAACCAGACCAAGATGTCAAGGTTCAAAATTAACAGCGTGGGAACTATTACAAGAACGAATCCCTCACGTAATTATTGCTGATAATGCAGCTGGTTATTACATGCAAAGGAGAGAAGTAGACTTATGTATAGTAGGAGCGGATAGAGTTACTGCAGACGGATCAGTCGCAAACAAAATAGGGACTTATGAGAAAGCAGTCTTAGCAAAAGAGAATAATATTCCCTTTTATGTTGCTGTACCGACTAGCACTATTGATTTGAAAATTAAATCTGGAAAAGACATTCCTATAGAAGAAAGAAATGAAGAAGAAGTTACTCATATTTCTGGATTTATCGAAGGCGATATTAAAAATGTTAGAATAACACCAGAAGGCTCTCATGCAAGAAACCCTGCTTTCGATATAACAAATGCAAAATACATAACTGCATTCATAACCGAGAAAGGTATTATAAATCCGAAAGATATAAAAAATTTATTGAAGTGATATTAAGGAGGAATTGATATGGATTGGGGAAAGAAAAACAGGTTATCGAGACTCATAAAAAAAGATGGGCATTGTTTATTCTTACCTATAGATCATGGTTATTTTCTAGGACCAACTTCTAAATTGGAAAAGCCAGGTGAAACGATAAAACCATTACTTCGTTATTGTGATGGTATCTTTGTAACGAGGGGAGTCTTACGTTCATGTATTGATCCAAAAATTAAAGTACCGATAATTCTCAGAGTATCTGGCGGTACGAGTGTAGTCGGAAAAGATTTAGCCAATGAAGGAATCACAACATCCATAAAAGAAGCAGTGAGACTTAATGTTGCTGCTGTCGGTCTTTCGATATTTGTTGGAACTGAATATGAACATCAAACTTTGTTGAACCTTTCAAGACTTGTTGATGAAGCTGAAGAATATGGAATTCCAGTCATGGCTGTAACAGCTGTCGGTAAAGAATTAGAGAAAAGAGATGCTCGTTATCTTGCTCTGTGTTGTCGTATTGCTGCTGAACTTGGTGCTAGTGTGGTTAAGACTTATTGGTGTGAAAATTTTGAGAAAGTTGTTGAAGGTTGTCCAGTTCCAGTTGTCATGGCTGGTGGACCTAAAGTTGATACAGAACTTGAAGTGTTAGAATTCGTTCATGATGGAATGCAGAAAGGTGCTATTGGTGTTAACCTTGGAAGAAATGTCTGGCAGTCTGAACATCCTGTTGCTATGATTAAAGCATTAAGAGCAATTATACACGAAAATGCTACACCGAAAGAAGCTAATGAAATTTTAAAAAAGAAAAAGTGATTTGATGTTTGGTTTTGGAAAAAAACAGATCGATGTAATTCTAGAGAAGTACAATTTTTCTTCTGGTGAAACTGTAAAAGGTAAAGTTCTTTTAACTCTTGATAAAATAATTCATGCCAAACAATTAAGAGTAGCTTTGATAGGCGAGAGAATGTCTACAGTTAATCAGAGAAAACCTGACGGAAGCATGCAACCAACACAACGAAAAGAATACGTTTTCAATTTTCAAATGCCTTTGGACGGTGAGAAGGATTATCAACAAGGGGAATACACTTTTGAAATAAAAATACCTACGAATGTTCTTCAAAACATACCATTAGAAGGTAAGATTGGAGGAGTATTAAAAACTATCCAAGCCCTATCAATGGCAGGTTCAAGAATTTCTTGGTATGTTCAAGCAAACTTAGACATACCGATGGGATTTGATGTTTCTAAAAAAGTTCAAATTAATATTGCATAAATTATTTCAAGGAAGATTATCATGCGAGTAGCAATGTATTACAACAATAAAGATATTAGGATAGAAGATATACCAAAACCAAAGATAGGTCCTGATGAATTGTTAGTAAAAGTTATGGCATGTGGTATCTGTGGCAGCGATGTGATGGAATGGTATCGAATCAAGAAAGCACCACGAGTCCTAGGACATGAAATGACTGGAGAAATTGTCGAAGTTGGAAAGAACGTTAAACAATTTAAAAAAGATGATAGAGTTTTTGTTTCACATCATGTTCCTTGCAATAAATGTCATTACTGTTTAAATGATCAACACACTGTATGTGAAACTTTACACAACACGAACTTTGATCCTGGTGGTTTTTCTGAACACGTTCGTGTACCAAAGATAAACGTAGAATTAGGGACATTCCTTTTACCAGATGAAATATCTTTCGAAGATGGAACTTTCATCGAACCTTTGGGTTGTGTTATAAGAGGACAAAGGAGAGCAAACATAAAACCAAATCATACTGTACTCATCATAGGAAGTGGCATATCAGGGTTACTCCACATAAAACTTGCTCGTGCTAAAGGTGTGAAAAAAATTATTGCGACTGATGTGAATGAATATCGTTTGAATGCTACGAAAAAATTCGGAGCAGATTTTACGATCAATGCTAAAGAAAATTTGCCAGATAGAATAAAAGAAATCAATGATGAAAAACTGGCTGATAGAGTAATAATTTGCACAGGAGCATTACCAGCCATCGAACAGGCTATGAAATCTGTAGCTGATGGCGGTACAATTCTATTCTTTGCACCTACAGACCCGAATAAAACTATCACTATTCCATTCAACGAGTTTTGGACCAGTCAAGTGACATTAACAAGCACATATGCTGCTGCTCCTGATGATATAAAAGAAGCGATAGAATTGATTCGTTCTAATAAAGTGAACGTGCATGACATGATTACACATCGATTAAGTTTAGAAGAAACCGGTAAAGGTTTTCAAATCGTTGCTGATGCTAAGGATTCTATAAAAGTTATCATCAAACCATAAAAATAAAGGAATTATAAATCCATGTGTGATTAAAAAATTATTAAAGTGATTTGATGGAAGAACTTGCAAAAAAATTCAAGACAGAATTTGTTTCTGATGATTTACCCGATGAAAAAGAAATTAAAGATTTAATGCAATGGTGTAGCCAATTCCATAAAAACAATTTAAGACCAAGCTTAAGCTTTAGGATAGAAGACGGGTTTGTGATAACTGCAAACAATGTAGAACCAAACAATTTATCTAACGACTCTCTTGTGAGTGTCATAAATTATGACGTCTATAAAAATGTTTTTTATATCGAAGGTAAAAAAGAACCATCGATAGAATCGATAATACATTATTTAATCTATAATACTCGTGATGAAATCAATGCTATTTTCAACGGTCATCATGATTTAATACTGAAAAATGCAGAAAAATTAAAATTACCAATCACAAAGAATGAACAACCAGAAGGAACTATGGAACTTGCTAATGAAGTTCTCGATATATTGAGAGACAACGATTTTGTTGTGATAAGAAATCACGGTTTTGTTTCATTAGGTAGAAACATAAAAGAAGCAGGAGATTTGGCAATAAAAATTCTTAAGAAAGCTCAGACTTTGAAGTAAATTATTTCTGACTAAACTTTTGCATTTTTTAAAGCATCTTTACAGAAACAGTTTCTTTTTTCAGGAATGTTCTTTACACTTTCTTTCAATATTTCTTTTACTTTATTCTCGCTTTCTTTCATAACTCTAATTACTTCTTCAATACCCACTGGGGTTTCTGCCCAGACGTCATAATCAGTTATCGTTGCTATTATCGCAAAACATATCTCTTTTTCTCTTGCTAATATCGCTTCAGGTACTCCTGTCATCCCTATTAATTCAGCAAAGTTTCTGAACATCCTACTCTCTGCCCTCGTAGAAAATCTAGGACCTTCTATACAAAGATAAGTTCCTTTATCATGATGTGATATTCCTAATTTCTCACAAGACTCTATCAAAACTTTTCTTAACTCTGGACAGAATGGATCGGCTAAAGAGACGTGAGTGACATCACCTGTATCATAAAAAGTCGTCCTAGTCTTCTTAAAATCTATGAACTGATCTGGTATGACTATTTCACCTGGTTTATAATTTTCTTTCAAAGAACCAGTAGCACACGAAGCCAAGATTCTTTTCACACCAAGTTTTTCAAACCCGTATATGTTTGCCCTGAAGTTTATGTCATGTGGTGGTATAGTATGTTTTTTTCCATGTCTTGCTAAGAATGCAACTTTTCGTTTTTCAAAATCCCCGATCAAGTAAGAACCGGATGTTTTTCCATAAGGTGTTTTCACGTCAATAGGTTTTATGTTCTTAAAAATTCCAGGGTCGTAAACCCCAGTCCCACCGATTATACCAATTTCAGTTTTCATGATTACACCTTTTTAATCTATTTTGTTCTTTACCCAGCCTTCACCATTTTCTATAGCGATATTTCTTGCGACTAATTCACCGATTATCTCTAAGAGATGTTCTTCTGACACTTCAATATTGAATCTCTCTTTTAAACATTTTCTAATTTCTTTAACAGAACATCCTTTCTTTTCATCTAATACTTTAGGTATGATGTTGCACATGTCTTCAATATAATTCCAAGGCCACATAACCCAAACCCAATCTATTTTTTTACTGTAATAATCTGGAATGAATTTTGAATGCTTGATGTGGAATATCGCTGCTGTTTTTACTTCCTTAGGGTTGAGTTTTTTTACGAAATCTGTTGCAATTATCATGCTTTCTCCACTATCTGTGATATCATCGACGATAAGGACTTTCTTTCCAGTTAAATCCACATCGATAAGATATCTTAAATGTGCCTTTCCATCCTTAGTAGCTGTTACACCCCAATGATCGACTTTTATTGAAACTAAATCCTTAATAATCAACAAATCGCAGATGACCCTGGCCGGTACAAAACCCCCTCTTGATAAAGCAATTACTATGTCAGGATGATAATCATCTTTCTTAATTTTTTTCACAATTTGCTTTATATATTCGTGTAATTCATCCCATGAGGGAAGCCAACAATCGAATTTCTCCATACAACCAAATATTTATTGATTAAATAATTTTAATAAATGTATGGTTGAGACAATGCCGATAAATAAAGAAACTTTAAAGGATTATCTTTCAAGGATTTTTAGTTCAGATATTACAGTCACGAATATAGAAAAATTAGGGGAAGGTTTTCATGCTGAAGGATTCCTAATTAAGGCAAAGGATAAAAATGGTCAAGAAAAAAGATACATACTAAAAACTTTGAGGGGAGAAGGTTTTGGTCATGATTATCCGTCTGATAGAGCCAATGTTGTGATAAGATCTTTACTCGACTACAATCTCTTACCAAACCATATCAAGGCTATAGATGTTGGTTCGATTCAAGATGACGGCACACTCCTGTCTGTAGGAAAACCTAACGATTTTTTCCTAATAATGGAGGAAGGTAAGGGTACAGAATACTGGAAAGATTTGGATAAGATGAGAGATACAGGAAACTTGTTAAAAAACGATGAAGAAAGAATTAAGATCTTGGCAGATTACTTGTCTAAAATCCATTCTGAAAAATACACTGGCGAGAACAGAGAATCATTATACAAAAGAGTTGTAAGAGATTTTGTTGGGCACGGAGAATTGACTATGGGCGTGATAGACACATTTCCTGATAAACTCGATTTTGTTTCAAACAAAGAATTAATTGAAGTTGTTAAGAAAATGGTGGAATGGTGGAATAAAATTAAAGGTAAACATCAAAGATTGACAGTTATCCATGGTGATTTCTATCCAGGAAACTTATGGTTTGATAATGGTAAGTTAGTTGTTTTTGATAGAAGCAGGTTTAGGTATGGTGATCCTGCTGATGATACGACATGCCTGACGATGAATTTTATAAATTACTCTGTAATGTCTTATGGTGAATTCAAAGATCCTTTCAAAAAATTAACTGAATTATTTTTCGCACAATATTTCAAGAAGAGAGAAGATAATGAGATGCTCAAAGTCTCACCTTTGTTCTTTGCTTTTCGTGCATTGGTATGTATACACCCTATCTTCTACTCTGCCGAATGGTTGAAGAGTCGTGGTTTTAAGAAAGAAATGATAGAAAATTTAAATGATTCAAAGAAGAAGATAATTAATTTTGCGAATAACATACTCGATGAAGAAGAATTTAACGTTAAAAAAATTAATTCATATTTAAAGGATTGAGATGGACACAGAATATTGGCTTAATGTTTGTAAAGATATTGGAGAAAAGGTTTTTGTAGAGATGCAAAAACAAGTGAAGAATGGGGAAAATAAAAAAGTCATGGGAATAGGTTCTGGTGGTGACAAAACTTTAATCATAGATGACCTTGCTGAAAAAGTAGTGTTGAATGAATTGAAAAAAACTGAAAAAAGTTTAAAGATAATATCTGAAGAGTTCGGAGAAAAAATCATCGGCAATAAACCAGAAGTTTCAATAATCGTCGATCCAATAGACGGTTCTAACAACATTAGATTTGGAATTCCTTTCAATTCTTTATCCATCGCAATAGGAGACCTTTCAGGAAAAATTAAAGGAATAGAAATTGGTTATATAAAGGATTTTGTAAGAGGAAGTAATTATTATGCAATCAAGGGAAAAGGCGCTTACAAGAATGATAAAAAAATAAATGTCAGTAAAGAAGAGATTGGATGTTTGTTGATTGATGTCGTTCTAGAAAGAGAAAAAAACTTTAAACGAATAGGTGACGTTGGAAAAAACTTTCCTTTTGTTAGAATGCTCGGCTCAGCCTGTCTGGCAATGTGTTTTGTTGCTAGAGGAAGTGTTGATGGTTATGTCGGTTTGAGTGCTAAAAGAACTCTGGATTATACGGCAACTCAACTGATAATAAAAGAGGCTGGTGGTGTTGTCAGAGATATTGATGGTAAGGATTTTTCAGAATATGATATCGGTTTCAATATAGACGTCAATATCGTTGCAGCATCAAATGATAATATGTTTAAAAAAATAAAATCTGTATTGAAGTGATTAAATGAAAGGTTGGGTTGTTTGGTTGACTGGTCTACCTGGTTCTGGGAAGACTGTGAGAGCAAAGGAACTCTTGAACAAATTGGACGAAGAAAAAATCAAGTATGAATATCTACGGATGGATGATATAAGAAAGATTCTTACACCTAAACAAGAATACACAGAGAAAGAGAGGGATCATGCATACCGAGCATTGATACTGATAGCAAAATTCTTGACTAATAATGGAATCAATGTTGTTATCGATGCAACTGGACATAGGAAAGCTTGGAGAGAATTGGCCAGAGAAATGATACCGAATTTTGCTGAAATTTACATAAAATGTCCATTGAGTGTTTGTATGAAGAGAGAAGCTAATAGAAAGGATAATTTAATCGTCAGTAACCTGTACAAAAAAGCACTAGAAAGAAAGTTAGGTGGTAAGAAGAAAAAACTTGGACAAGTTATCGGTGTGGATGTTCCATTCGAAGAACCTGATAAACCAGAATTGACAATAGAATCATACAAGTTCGATCCAAAAGAATCTTCGGTAAAAATTTTGAAATTGTTGAACAAGTTTAAAACTTAACATCATCCATGTTTCAAAGATTTATTAATTCTGTGATTTTACAATTTAACTATGGAACAATACATGAAAGAACGTCCTAGAAAAACAATTTTTTCAAAACCTGATCAAAAGAAAATATTTGAAGAAATAAAGAATTTTGTGTTGAATGACTTATTACCCAATCCAAAAATTAACAAAATCATAATGTTTGGATCATTAGTCAAAGGAATTTTTGGAAAATATGACAAACCATTCAAGCATAGAATGTATTCTGATGTCGACATTCTTCTGCTTGTTGAAAATAATTTCATAATTCCTAAAAAATGGAAACTACACTTTTCATGTGAGTTATATGATGTTTTCAATATAGCCAAGCTGGGTAAAAAATTCTTGATTCAATATATGGTTTGTAAAAAGAAAAGTTATCAAAACAAAAAACATCAAAAAGAAGCAGAAAAATGGGGAATTCCACTTCTGTTGACAAAGGGTCGAAACAAATATATTGTTTTATACGAAAAGAAATCTAAGCTTTGATTAAAACCTTAAATCTATTAAAGAGTATTTTATTCAGAATATGGGGGTTTGTTTATGAAATTCAAAGTAAAAGATGAATCGCTGGCTAAACAAGGTAAATTACAGATAGTTTGGGCAGAAAGCCGAATGCCCGTGCTCATGAAAATTAGAGAAGAGTTTGAGAAGAAGAAACCATTCAAAGGTTTAATAATAGGTGTTGCACTTCATGTTACTAAGGAAACGGCTGTCCTTGTCAAAACTTTAAAGGCGGGTGGGGCGGAAGTTGTTCTGTGTGCTGCCAATCCTTTATCGACTCAGGATGATGTTGCTGCTGCTTTAGTTGAAGAAGGAATCAATGTTTTTGCATGGACAGGTCAAAATGAAGAAGAATATTACTGGTGTATGAATCAAGTGTTAGATTTCAAACCCAACGTGACTTTAGATGATGGTGGTGATTTAGTAAATACGATTCACACAAAAAGACAAGATTTGATAAAGAATGTTTTTGGTGGTCAAGAAGAGACAACTACTGGTGTGATAAGACTAAGAGCAATGGCAAAAGATGGTGCATTGAAATATCCGATGTTTGCCATAAATGACACTCCAACTAAAAGAATGTTCGATAACGTCTTGGGAACTTCACAGTCCACTTTAGATGGTATAATGAGAGCAACTAGCGTTTTGTTTGCAGGTAAAACCTTTGTAGTAGTAGGTTATGGTTATTGTGGTTCTGGTCTTGCAGACAGAGCTAAAGGAATGAGAGCAAATGTAATAGTTTGTGAAGTAGACCCAGTAAAGGCATTGAAGGCATCAATGGACGGTTTTAGAGTAATGAAATTAAAAGATGCAGCAAAACTAGGGGATATATTTGTGACTATAACAGGTGATAAGAATGTTCTCAAAAAAGAACATATGGAATTTATGAAAGATGGTGCAATTATAGCTAATACAGGTCATTTCAACGTGGAAATTTCAGTATCTGACCTGGAAGGTTTGTCAGTATCCAAGAGAGAGATAAGGAAAAACACAGAAGAATACACTCTGAAAAATGGCAAGAAAATCTATCTACTCGGTCAAGGAAGAATCATCAATCTTGTTGCTGCAGAAGGTCATCCAAGCGAGATAATGGATATGTCATTCGCTGACCATGCACTTTGTTGTGAATATTTGGTAAAAAACTACAAAAAACTTAAACCAAATGTCTATGATGTCCCGAAAGAAATAGACGACAGAGTTGCTACATTAAAGTTAGAATCTTTAGGAATTGAAACAGATAAATTGACACCTGAACAAGAAAGATATCTATCAGATTGGAAAGAAGGCACTACTTAAATTTAGAATTAAGAAATTGTTTTATTTTATTCATTCTTCTTTTCTTTTTTGGATGATTACTACCTACTTTTTCAATAAATCTTAATACATCTCTTTGTCTTGTAATAACAACATTCCAAAATGTTGAATTTCTGCTTCTTTCACAGCATACTCTTGAATATATATCAATTCTCTTGAGTGTATTTTTTAGATTTTCTGCATGCAATTTATCCCCTGTGCAAATCCTTATAGTCGGGATAGAAATTTTCGAATTTTTATAATGGTAGATAGTTCCATCACCATCAAATTTACCTCTAATATAACTTGGAATTTCTTCTTTCAGTAAATCAGGAATTATAATGCTTTTAGATGTTTTTTCATCAAACTTTTTAATTAGTATTCTACCTATTATTGCAGGAAGACGAATAACAAAACTTCCATCTCTTTTGTCTATTTCTTTATAAAAAATGCATTTAAAACTCATGTTTAGCAATTGGATAAATCTACTCGTTAATGTTTTGTTTTTGTTATAAAAACCACACATCACTACTTTCTTTCTTGTCACTAAAAACCCATCAGAATGTATCAATCCAAGTAATTCTGGGGAAATGTAATTATTAATAATTTTTATTGGTTTACTATTTCGACTAGATATTGATAATGAACGCAGGTCAGTATTAAGATTAAGCACATTAAGGATTGAAAAATATACATGTGTAGAAGGTTTAACAGTTCCATTTTTGATTTCACTTAATGTAGGTAAGTCATGATTTATCATCTCAGCAAAATATGTTAAAGACATTTTCTTAAGTAGAATACTAAATAGTTTTACCCTTTCTTCATCAGACCAGTTAATAAAAATTGATTTATCGTTGATATCATCACATGTGATATTGAACGTGGAAGATATCATACTATCAATTAATTGATATATATTTTTATATATTTAACTATTTCTATTCTATATACAATAATACAAAATTAGAATCTAGTTTTTCATTGATATTGCTAAAAATTAATTTCTGTATTAACAAAATAATATTGTCCCAAAGGATAACAACTAAATTTTAATTGGCGAAAAAATGTCAAAAAAATTCAAATGTAAAAAATGTGGAAAAAGTATTGGCGAACATAATCAATATTTACACGATGGTATGTGTGATGATTGTTTTTTTGAGGTTTATTTTCCAGAAAGTTATCAAATATACGAAACTGATGTGAATAAGTTGCCAAAAATTTGTAAAATAAACGAAAAAGAAAATATGAAATTCTGGGAATTCTTAAAATCTGGAGATTTTGACCAAGAAAGATTCAATAAAATTGTAAAAGAAATAGAAGAAAAGATAGATTGCATAAAATGCGGGAATTGTTGCAAAGTACTAAAAACTGTATTAAATAATAATGACATAAGTATAATCTCAAAACATCTAAATCTAACGAAAAAAGATTTTATTTCAAGATATCTACTTAAAAACGAAGATGGCAACTTAGAATTTAAACAAAAACCATGCACCTTTTTAATTGACAATAAATGCCAGATATATAACGTAAGACCAAAGGAATGTAGCGAATATCCTCACTTAGATAAAGATATAACATGGAGATGTATTCAATTCTTTAATAATGCTGAAATATGTCCAATCGTATTCAATGTTCTTGAAAATGCAAAAGAGGAATTTTTAGAAGATATGTATGTTTTCGAAAATCCAGATGTATGATGTGAATGAAAAATAAAGAATGCAAAAAAGTGGAAAAAATTTGGGAAGAAAATGAAAAAATTGCAGACGAACTAGCTAATTGCTATTACGATTCGATTTTAGATGAATATAAAGACTACATAGAAAAAACATCTAAAGAAAATTTTGGGTTTAATGTATTTTCAGAAGGAATAAGATTGGGGATTGATATAACCATACCAATAGCTGATGAAAATACAAGAAAAACGATAAAAGAAAAGATAAATTCTATGATAAAATATAGAACAAAAGTTAGAAACAAAGAGAAAGTAACATTTAAAATGAAAAAAATTATTAAAGATAGTTTGAAATGACTCAAAAATTTACAAATTATGAATTAAAAAGAATATATCAAATACTCAAAGCATTTAATGAAGACTTAATAGTAAATCCTTCTGAAGATTGGGAATTGGATTATTATGATGAACCTATAGCAGATAGAAAAGGTTTAAACACTATTTTACGTAAAATTGAGGGATTATTACCAAAAAAAGAACTTGAAGAAACTAAAAAGAATATTTTAAGAAGAAGATATGACTCGTTTAATAGTCAGATTGATGAAAATGTCTATAGTAAAATTGAGAAGGCATTTAATGAAAGAAAAACAGTTGAAATTGGTTATTTTGATATGAGTTCTGCTGAGGTTAGAAAACGAGAAATAGATGTGTATCATAGAACGAGAAAATATATTATCGCTTATTGTCATTTAAGGAAAGCAATGAGAAAGTTTAGGGTGAGTAGAGTAGTTTCAGCGAAATTGACAGATAAAATATACTCGATACCGGATAATTTTGATAAAAATAATTATTAAGATGAAATTTTCAAAGATCGACTTAGAATAATTTTTTCAAATCAGACAAATTTTTTATTATGGCGTCTGGTTTTTCTTTTATTTTTACATTGTATTTTCTCCATGGCATCGTCTTTGCATATTTTTTAGGAGGCTTATAGAGTATAGCTTTCATTCCTAACTTTTTTGGCGTTGGTATATCCCTTAAC
>CAZRNP010000005.1:0-38808 GCA_964601485.1 uncultured archaeon | reverse complement strand
TTCTGTTCTTTTAGAAATTTTCTCCATAGAATTGTAATTTATAAATAGAAAGATTTAATTTTGTTTCCATTTATTGAAAAAATTTAAGGAGAAAAACCTATCTAACTCTGTTATTTCTTCTGATTTTATCGTAAAACCAGACTATGAGACAGGAGAGGAGATAATAATATAAAAAGTCTAATAAATTTAATAGTGAATAAGGTTCACCAGTGATAATGCTATAAATTGTTCCAAATGGCCTTATAAATATGAAGGGTAAATAAATTTTTCCTGCTCCAGCTTCTACGATGGGTTTAATCAGGAATCTCGTATCAATAGAATAATTATAAAATCCATAAGGCAAAATCTTAAAAATTAATAAGACTATTGCAAATGTAATAATTTTCCTTTTATTTGGTATTAGAAAATGTTTTTTTGTTTCATATTGATTTATCCAAGTAAATCTGTTCTTGACTTTATCATAAATCCAGATTATTATACAAGAGATAAAATAAAAAACAATTAAAAAAATGGTCATATAAGCAGTTTCGATTAAAAAAGATAGGGGAAAAACAAGTGAAAATATTAAACTCCCCACCCAAGCAAATATTATTTCAAATGGGGTAATTATAAGAAAAATAACAATCTTTCTCCAATCTAAAAAGAATTCCTTCAAACTCATGATTAAATTATGTTTTCTTAAGAACAAAAAACTATCTAATCTTTTGGTTAATTTAACTTAACTAACTTTCCTTTAATGATATAAATTGAAAAATTTAATTTTTAATTATGAAACTAACATTGCTTTTGATTATAATTAATGTTGTGGTTTTTTTCTACACAGCCACTAATTTAAGTTATTATGCAGATCAATATGGGTTCAGACCGAATTCTTTTCTAAGTGGCAAATATTATATCATAGTCACAGCGTTGTTCTTACATGAAAATATCATTCATATTGTTTTCAACATGATTGCTCTATTTTTAATGGGACCATCTGTTGAGAAGAGTGTAGGTGGTTTGAAGTTTCTTTTTGTTTATTTTTTAGGTGGTATGATTGCAAATTTAGCAATGTTCATCCCCTTTTTATATTCACCCAATAACGTGGGTATAGGCGCATCTGGAGCTATAATGGCCTTGATAGGGTTGGGAACATTCATATGCCCGGGTAAGTTGGTAATTTCTCAGTTTTTAATACCGTTACCTTTTGTTGTAGTTGGAGCATTCTACTTTTTATCAAACGCTATGAATTTGTTTACACCATCACAAATCGGTTATCCTGTCCATGTGCTTGGGTTAATGGTTGGGTCTATTTTTGGTTTAATATGGTCTAAAAACTGGGTAAAAGGGATACTAATATTTATCATTACACTCATCCTGATAATATCATTGCCATACATTTTGGCTATCTTACTGTAGGTAATGTGATGGAAGTTTTAAAGGATTTAAAAAAAATTAATGCAAAAAGAATTTTTATCCAATACCCAGAGGGATTGAAATTGAGAATTCAAGAAATTTGTAAAATATTCGATAAAGAAGGGATTGAATATGTAATTTGTTGTGAACCGTGTTATGGTAGTTGTGATGTAAGGGATGAGGAAGCAAAAAGATTGAATTGTGATGTTATTCTGAATATAGGTCATTCTGATTTTAATGTTGAATCAAAAATACCAGTGGTGTACTGGGATTATTTTTATAATATAGACCCTATTCCAACATTGAAAAAAGAAATTGAGAAATTAAAAAAATTCAAAAAGATTGGAATTATAACGAGTATTCAATTTGCAAAATCATTAAAAAAAATTGAAATCTTTTTGAGAAAAAACAATAAAGAAGTTTACACGCATAAATCATTAAAACACCCTGGTCAAATACTTGGTTGTAACGTAGATGCAGCAAAAAAAATAGAAAATAAAGTCGATTGTTTTCTATATATTGGAGCTGGTAAATTTCATCCACTCGGAGTGGCTATTGAAACTAAAAAACATGTTTTTAGCCTTGATTTAGAGAAAAAAGAAATATATGATTTAGAAAAAGAAAGGATGAAATGGTTGAAAAAAAAGGCATGGCATGATTCTGAGTTGAATGATGCAAAACGAGTTGGTATCATCATCTGTTGGAAAAAAGGTCAGAATAGAATTGAAGAGGCAGAAAAATTAAAAAAAATATTAGAAAAAGAAGGTAAAGAAGTTTACATATTAGCGTTCGATAATTTTTCAAAAGAAAAAGTCGAAGGGTTGAAGCTTGATGGTTTAATCAACATGGCATGCCCTAGGTTGGATGATGAGTTAATTTTTTAAAGCCATTTGGTGCACACATGAAAAAAATAAAAGTCATCACATCAATCATTTTTATTTCATTGTTAACGATGCAATTCTCATATGCTTGGAATGGGCACACTCACGAATGGGTCTGCGAACAAATTTACAAAACAAACAAAGAATTGAATAAAAAATTGGATTATAGTCAATTCATCAGAGGTTGTACAGCTCCTGATGTGGAATTCAAAGATACGAGATATCATCATTGTTATGCCGCTAAACAATGCCATACAGTAGACGTCTCAAAAATTGAACCAAATAGTTTGACTTACTTTAATGATATAAAAGATTGTGTTGAAAAAACATATTTTGATTGTCCTGCTTTAGAAAAATTTGAAGAAGCCTTAAAAAATGCTCAAAAAAATAATTTTTCTTTTTATGTCGGTGTCTCTACACATTATTTCACTGATGCTCATGTTCCAGTGCACCAGACTATGGGTGAAGATTCTTTAAAATGTCATTTACCTTTCGAGAATGAGATTGATAAAAAATTAAAGAACGAAAAATTCTGGACTGTTAGTAAAGAATGTGAAATATATTTTCCTTGTAAAAAAGCTGGTAGTGTAAGTAGAAAATGTGATGAAAAATATGATGCTAATATTGTTTATTCTTATGAAAATATGGTTGATTTGGTTAAAAAAACAGATAATGTAATAAGTGAAAAATTGAAATTGAATTATGAGAGTGATTATTCTTATTTGTTAAAAAAATATCCAACTGGTTTTTTTGGGATAATAATGGATAGAATTGTTAATTTTTTCAGGAAGATATTTGGTTGATTCAAACGTTAACTAAAAAAAAGTTAGAAATAATATTATCCAAATTGAAAGCAATCTCAAACCCAAAAGTAGAGTTAGAGCAATACGAAATACCTGGAGAATTAGCAGCTCAAATACTTAATATAGCTTACTTATCAGGAGATTTGAAAAATAAAACAATCGCAGATCTTGGTTGTGGTTCTGGTAAATTAACGATAGGTTCAGCGTTAATGGAAGCAAAAAAAGTCATTGGTATAGATATAGATGAAAATGTTCTGAAAATTGCTGAGGATAACATAAAAATTGCTGAAGGCTTAACCAAACAAAAAATTCATGATAGAATAAATTTAATTTGTGGGAATGTGTCTAGTTGGGAAGAAGAAGTTGACACAATAGTCCAAAATGCTCCGTTTGGCATACAAACTCTACATGCCGATAGATTGTTCGTTAAAAAAGCATTAAGATGTGGAAAAAGAATCTATTCATTACATAGACATTATGAAAAATCCCGTGATTTTTTAAGTAGATTAATAGAGCAAAACGGGGGAAAAGTAGAAAAGATTATAAAATTTAAGTATCGAATACCTTATATGTTTAAGTTCCACAAAAAACCTTATGTTGTTTATGATGTGGACCTGTTCATAATTTCGAGGTTGAGATGATGGAATTAAAAACAATCAAAAGAGATACAAACTTGTTAGAAGTTGAATTTAGGGGCGAAAGCTTTGGTTTTGTCAATCTAATTAAAGAAGAATCATGGGAAGATGAGAACGTTGATGAGGCTGCATGTATAAAAGAACACCCTTACATGGCTGAACCTAAACTGTACGTTAAAATGAAAGGAAAGAAGACTCCTGAAGTTGCCTTGGAAAAGGCTATAAAAAGAGTTCAAGTAAAAGTAAAAGAATTGAAGGGTGAATTTGAAAGAGCTTTAAAGTCTTAAGTTATTTAAGAGTACTCGACTAAAATTATTCTAGATATTATGTACGAACCGTACGGGGAAGGAAAAAAATTTAACATCAACATAGAAGGTTTGAAAGAAAAAATTAGAAACTTAAAGAACATAAAATTCAACAAAACTATTGCAATTCTGGTTGCTGTTGTTGCTATTGCTGCAGTTACTGGGGTTACTGGTTTTGTATCTTACACGGGTAAAGTGACCGAATTTACATCTAAAATAACAGTGTTAGAAAAACAGATGGATGCCTGTAAAAACAACGTGAGTTCTTGTTTATCGACTTTAGACACTACTAAGAGTAGTTTAGAAGCATCACAAACAGAAAACCAAAAGTGTCAAACTGATCTGGGGGGTTCAAAGGCAGATAATGAAAAATGTAGCACTGAAAAGACAAGTTTGAGTCAAAGCTTGACTGAGATGGAAGGTACTATAGGTGAATGGAAATCGAAGTATGACACTTTGTCGAGTAGTTACGATGATTTACAGAGTAAGCATGATAGCATGGAACAGAATTATGCTAAAGGTTGTTGCACGTTCGGGTACTCATACTACTTTGTGAAAGACAGCACAAAGGTTGTTTGCTGTTTAAAACAAGATGTTGAGTTTTGTTCAGAAAAACCAGCAAGTGCAGATATGATCAAAAAATTGAGTTGTTAAACCTTTTATAGCGTCTAAGTCAATGAAACTCGGGTAAGCATTATTTTGATTTGAGAAAATAATAAACTCGACTTCACATGTAATTTTTTATTTTTTAATACAAGCTTCTATAAACCCTCTGAACAATGGGTTGGGGTTCAAAGAACGTGACGTGAATTCAGGGTGGAATTGACTCCCGATGAAATACTTTAATTTTGGTAATTCTCCGATCTGCATTATTTTTTTGTCAGGAGTCATACCAGAAAAAACAAAGCCCTTTTCTTCGAGTAGTTTAACATATTTTGGGTTTATCTCATACCTGTGCCTGAACCTTTCTACGGTAGAATTTTTTCCATATAGTTTATGAGCAAGCGTTCCAAGTTTTATCCTCACCGTTTGTCCACCTAACCTCATCGTTGCCCCATACTCAGATTTTTTTATGTAATCTTTTTGCCCTGGGAGAAAATCTATTATAGGATAAGAGGTTTTTGAATCCATCTCAGTAGAGTTAGATCCTTTCATTTCACAAACGTTTCTTGCAAATTCCACGATAGCTAATTGTAAGCCGAGACATAAACCAAGGTAAGGGATATTGTTCTTTCTCACAAACTCTATCGCTAGGATTTTTCCTTCAACACCACTTGTTCCAAATCCACCAGGAACGATAATACCGTCAAACTTCTTTAACGTTTTTAATCTGCCTTTATTCTTCTCAAAAATCTTTGAATCTATCCATTCTATCTTTGGAATAACACCATGGTACCAGCATGCATGCTTAATTGCTTCTATCACAGAAATGTAAGAATCTGACAATTGAAATTGTCCTATATCAAAGTATTTTCCAACAATCCCAACCTTAACTATTTTTTTAGCGTTTTTAATCTTGTCGATAAAATCTTTCCATTTTTTAAGGTCTTTTCTTCTTTTCTTTAAGTTAAATTTTTTGAGAATCTTGTCGCATAAACTTTGGTTATCAAAAACTATCGGTAATTCATAAGGTATTTTCAAATCTGGATCAGAGATGACATCCTCTTCTTTTATGTTACAGAACAGAGCAATCTTTTTTCTTCTCACATCGTCCAAAGGTTTTTCCGCTCTACAAATCATGAAGTCTGGTTGTATACCGATTTCTCTCAAGTCTCTGACAGAGTGCTGAGCTGTTTTAGTCTTCATCTCTCCAAGAGTTTTAACTATCGGTAAATAAACAACATGAATGTAAACAACACTTTCTCCTTCAAACCTCATATGTCTCGCAGCTTCTAAGAATAGAACATTCTCATAGTCGCCTACAGTACCGCCTATTTCTATAAGTATGAAATCTACGTTTTCTTTAGCGATTTCTCTGAACCTTCTCTTAATCTCATCTGTGATATGTGGAATTGGCTGGACTGTTTGGCCTAAGTATTTTCCTGACCTCTCTTTTTGTATGACTTCGTAGAATACTTGACCAGTCGTTATGTTGTGTGATTTTGGAATGTTCACGTCAAGGAATCTTTCATAATGTCCTAAATCCTGGTCTATTTCACCGCCGTCTTCTGTTACCCAGACTTCTCCGTGTTCTGTCGGCCTTAACGTACCAGCATCGAAATTGATGTATGGATCTACTTTTGCTGCAGTGACTTTAAAACCAGAAGATTGCAATAGCTTTCCGACAGAAGCGGTTACTATACCCTTCCCAAGTCCAGAAAGTACTCCGCCTGTAACAAAAATGTAATGTGGTTGCATAATATGAGTTATAGTTAAATGATTTAAAGCTTTACTTATGGAGAAATTTTTTCAAAGTTAAACTTCTTATTGGAGAATATTAAACATTAGAATTTCCCCGATTTTGTATTTCCCATATTGCTCTCCTAATCTTTAGTTTTTTTCCTGTAAGACCGTGTTTATAAGAAAAAACTGGGTTATCTCTATAAATCCCATCATAAAAGTCTAATACCATTTGGAGTATTCGGATATCATCTCTTCTCAGTTCTAAAGCTTTATCAGCGTATTCTAAAGCAGAAGAATAATTTTTTATATAACTTGAAACATAAGCTAGACGAGTTAATATATTCCAATCTTTAGGTTTCTTTTCTAACGCATCTTGTAAAATTTTCAAAGCATCTTCTTGGAGTTTAGGATTATCACGATATTCAACCCAAGCTATATATTTGGACCAAGTTATATCTTCTTCTCTAACTTTTTTTTCTAGATTTAATTCTGTCGCCATCAGTCTTAATAGAAGAAAATTAAATTTTATAAAACCATTACTTGTTCAACCAATCTTTATACTTTACTATTGCACTCATCGTCCTGACTGCTCTTTCAGGTGTAGAAAAAACAGGAACTCCGCCTTTCATGAGTTTTCTGCTCAATTCTTGACTGAATTTTCCTCCGGCCGCACAAGCTATCAAAGGTTTATCGTATTTTTTATGGAGTTCTACTATTTGATCGACGACTTCTTTTTCCAGAGTAGGGACTTGGAATAATGTTATAGCAATCACGCCATCATATTCATTACTCTTCAAACAACCTTCTATGACGACTCTATAACGCTCTGCGTTCGTGTCTCCTGTCAAGTCTATAGGGTTATGTAAAACAGCATAAGCAGGTAGTACTTTTGAAAATTCTTTTTTCAAATTTTCAGACGGCTCTGGTAGTTGTAAATTTTGTCTGTCAGCTTCATCTGTTGCCAGAACACCAAAACCACCACCGTCTGTTACTATAGCAATTCTATTTCCTTTTGGTAAAGGTTGAGTCGAAAATCCTCTTGCAAAATCGAATAGTTCTTCCCATGAATTTGCTTCTATTACACCAGTTTGTTTAAACGCAGCTGAGTATATTTTACTCGAACCACCTAAAGATCCAGTATGGGATAGAACAGCTTTCAATCCTTTTTCAGTCTTACCTGATTTTAGGATTATCACAGGTTTTTTCTTCGTGACTTTTTTAACGATTTTCATGAATTTTTGACCAGATGCTTCTATTCCTTCTAAGTAGACAGTAATAACTTTAGTTTTATCATCATCGCCAAGATATTCAAGAAAGTCACAATCATCTAAATCCATTGCATTTCCGTATGAAATGAACTTGCTTATTCCCACATCTTCTTCTGATAGCCAGTCAAGGATGGTTGACCCGACTGCACCTGATTGAGATATGAACGCTATATTACCTTCTTTCGGTCTACCACATCTCTCTCTCGATAAGAAAAGAGTATCAACACGAGTGTAAGGATCATAGACGCCTATGCAGTTTGGACCGATTATTCTTGTATATGCTCCTTCAATTATTCTTTTACACTTAGTCTCTAATTTTTTACCTTCCTCACCAACTTCAGAAAAACCGGCTGAGATTATGATTATGGCTTCAATCTTCTTTTTAACACATTCTTTCAGTGTTTCAGGGACAAATGCTGCTGGTACAACAACGACGACCAAATCCAAATCGTCTTTTACGTCTAGAATAGATTTGTAGACGTTTAATCCAAGGATAGGTGTAGTATCTGGGTTTATAGGATATATCTTTCTTTCAAACCCAGCACCGAGAAAATTAGCGAGTATAGCATAGCCTATTTTGCCTGGTGTATGGGACGCTCCTATTATTGCTACAGATTTGGGGTTGAAAAAATAATCGAGTTGTTTCATAATAATATTTAGCTTTTTAGAATTAATTATTGTTTTTTAGAAAAGAACTTGAAAGCAATAAATATTATCACTAAGACAATAAACACTATCACGATAATCAAGGAAGAACTTCGTAATAAGGTAAGTTGAGTTTCTTGCATCGTATTCATAGAAGTCCGTATGAAAGACAGGGAAAAAATCAAACTGATTAAAACGATATAAATAATTGCAATTTTTTTGTAAACCATGAAATCTATATTGTTATTTTAAAAAATAAAGATATTATCCTTTGTATGCTCATTAACAGAATCAATTTTTCATAAGAAAAACTATTTAAGAATATCAATTGATATAAACTAATTTGTAAGGGGTCTCTGGTTGGAAGACTACCGGCCTTCTGTCACCACAAGTCCGGTTTATGGTGGGACCACAGCCTGAAGGCGGTACGGTATTGTAATCAGGCCCTTACCTCGGACTGAGAAACCTCGTCTCCCAGGACCAAGTGTATGTTGAACGGATCAGGTCCGGAAGGAAGCAATCATAAGGCATGTGCTTGGTGCTTGCGAGCTCGCGGGGTGGAGAAAGAGGTTTGGATTAACCTGGTTATTAAATCGTATCCACTGATGGCGTGCCCCTTGCATATTATAGTGATAAAATGAATGGGTTAGTAATAATTTTGCTCTGCTTGTCTGTTTTTTTATTTGTTTATTCCTTTTTCTATGATACAAACACTGTTCCTGAAAATAATGTAGAAAAAACAAATTATAGTATATTATCTCAACCATCGCAAGAGTCTTATTCCAACTATACTTATGCAACGATTATAGACGTACCAGCAGTAAATAAAGAGGGTAAAGGTACAATAGCTAAATTGTCAGTTGAAACAAAGCCTGGTATAGGCAGAACTCTCGTTGATATAAACCAAATCTTTCTATGGGTCGATACACAGGATTCAATCAGGACAGCAAAAGAAGTAGCAAAAAATGTGACGGGCATCGACCTGTCTTACTATGACATCATTTATTCTGTTCAAGCCAATGCTTCAGCCGTGGAAGGCCCTTCAGCAGGAGCTGCTCTAGGAATAGCAACTATATTAGAACTAGAAAACAGGTCTGTCAACAAAAAAATCACGATAACTGGAACTCTTAGTGATGACGGAAAGATCGGTAAGGTCTCGGGAATAGTTGAAAAGGCAGAAGCCGCTAAGAATAATGGGATGGAAATGTTGTTGGTCCCTGAGGGGGAAAAAACTTATAAAAATTATACAGAAGTGAAAAAATGTGATAATTATTTACTCACTGAAATCTGCCGAACAGAAACAAAAGCGGAGGAAGTTGATGTGGAGAAAAAAGTCGGGATAAGGGTTGAAGAAGTTGGTAATATACAAGAAGCATTAAAATATTTCCTTGCATAAAGTAATAATTATGAAGTTTTTTACTAACAGCGAGTTGAGAGACCTAATCATAGCAATCGTAGTCTTGGCTTTAGTGTTTTCTTTTCCTGATTTTAATGTTTTTGTGGTTTCTTTAATCATTGTTTTCTTCTCTTATTTTGTCCATGAATTAGGCCACAAGTTTGTTGCAAGAAAGTTTGGTTGTTTAGCGACATTCAAGGTTTGGCCTACTGGTATTTTTTTGGGAATAATGAGTATGCTGTTCAATTTAATAGGTAAATGGGGTATTGTTTTTGCGGCGCCCGGGTTTGTGGAAATAATGCCTTACAGTTTTGGTAGATGGGGTTTTAAAGTGGCAAAGTTGGGGCCGAAAGAGATTGGGATTATATCCTTGGCTGGGGTTGGGGTTAATGTATTGTTCGTTATTATTTTCAAAATGATGTTCCGAATGTTTCCCAGTGATTTATTCAAGATACTAACTGACTATAATGGTTTTTTGGCGTTGTTTAATCTTTTACCCATACCACCTTTAGACGGGAGTAAGATATTCTTGTGGAGGATGTGGATTTGGTTGTTCCTCATATTCATAACAGTTCTTACGATTTTTGTGTTCTAGGGTTAGATAATTAAACAGTGAATTTGTACATTAAACGAATTTAAGATTATGATATTTTTTTTAATATAGTTATGTACCCAGGTTGTGGGTCGAAAATGAAAGTTTTTTTTATTATTTTCATCTTTGTGTTTCTAATCAATTTTTCAATTTTTTTATGATTGAGTTTGTTTACATGAATTTTACAGCATTTAAATGGGTTTTTATAAAATATCAAGGCATTTCTCAAAGCACACATTCCTTTGAATAGTTCCCAAGGATAATGAAGTACAACAACTCCTCCGGGTTTTAAAACTCTGTCTATTTCTTTAAAAACATGTTTTAGGCTTGGAATATGTTCTATTGTCATACTAGATACTATTTTTGTGAAATAATTGTCAGAAAATTCAATTTTTCTTGCATCCATTGTTATTAATTCTTTCATGTTGGAATTTTCTATAGCTTCTTTATTAATGTCTATTCCGATTGTATTCGGACAATAATTCTTCAAGCAAGAAACAAGAATTCCCTTATCACAACCAATGTCTAATATTATATCTGTTTTTGTTGGCTTAATTTCATTTATTAGTCTTTTGTTTATTCTATCGATTCTGTTAAAAAAATTAGAAATTCCCTTTTCCGAAAAATTTAAGTCGTATTTCATTTTTATTAATTAGTTTAGGATAATAAAAATTAGAGTGTTTTATTAATAAAAAATGTTAAATTTAAAAAGGGTGTATTGATTTAATCTTATTTCGTTGATAAAAAATGGAATGGGAAGAAATACTGACTTCAATCGTAAAACTAGGGTATAATATAGTAGGCAAGTATGGTTATTTAGGCCTGTTTTTTGTATGTTTGGCCGGCTCAATGTCTATAATACCGATACCGTTTCAAATAATCGTTTTTTCTTTTAGTACAGTTTTGAACCCCTTACTCGTTGGTATCATTGCTGCTTTTGGTTCTTCTTTAGGTAATATGATTAGTTATCTTATAGGTTTGGGTGGTAAGGAAATTTTAGAAGACAAGTATAGTAAACAGTTGAACGAAACTAAGAAAAAGCTAAAAAAATACGGTATTTTTCTTTGGCTGATAGTGATATACGCAACACCCGTACCTAATGTACCGTTTGCTGTTTTATCCGGTGTGGTCAGGTACGATTTTAAAAAATTCTTCCTTGCAGTTTTGATAGGTGAATTGATATTAAACATAACAGTCGCTTTCGCAGGGTTTTATTCGATGAAATGGGTAGCTAATTATTTAACAACTTGGATCTAGTTAATATAATTCTAAATCGATACAGTATTTGTTTGTTCTCGGTGAATATGGCAGGATTTTTCTTATCTTGAACTTGATTTTTCTGTTTATTTTTTTCTTGAGAATTTTGATTGTTTTTTTTATTTTATCTGTTACAATGTTTTCCTTTTCAATAGTGTACAGATGAATGGAGCCGCCTTTCTTTTTTAGACATCGATGAGCTATATCAAAAAAATTCCAAGCGTCTTGTGGCAACGGCATTATCACTCTGTCGCATTTACCGAACCATTTTTTGCATCCTTCTTTTACATCCCCAAGGAGTGGAATTACTTTGTCTCCAACTCTGTTTAATCGGATGTTTTCTTTCATGTATTCAACTGCTACGGGGTTGATTTCGATTGAAATTATTTTTTTGACTTTTGGTTGTTTTTTTGCGATCATAATTGAATAAGGACCGATACCAGCGAACATTATCATGACTGTTTCTTTTGGTTTAACGATCTCAGATATTCTCAACCTTTCAGTTCCTTCTCTTGAAGAAAAATATACTTTTTGTGGGTCGATTTTTAGTCGACATCCATGTTCTATGTGGATAACTTCTGTGTTTTTATCGCCTAACAAAAATTGATATTCTCTTGTTCGAAAGGTTCCTTTTCTAGAAGATATTTTTTTTAAAACAGTTTTTACATTTTTATGTATTTTTATTATTTCTTCTGCTATTTTTTTCTCTTTGGTTTTTAGTTCATCTGGGATTTCAACGATTGCTACAGCTTTTTCTTTAGAACCGATGATGTCATAACTTTTTGGTTTCATTTAATTTACCCATGTAAGTATCAATTCAGTTCTAGGTGTCCAAATTGATTTCTTTTCTTAGTTTTCTAATATGCTTGATAAAATTTACAGTTCCTATTATTGAATCTTCAATTTGTTGTCTTTCTTTTATTTCCACTGATTTACTTTTAATTTCTCCTAATTTTCTAAATCTTATATTTAGGAGGTCAATAATTTTCCCTGAGATTGAATCAGCTAATGCAAGAGAATGTATATTTTTAGTTTTTTCATAGTCGTTTTTAAGTTTTTTAAAATCATTGTAAAGATCGTAAATTTCTCGTGAAATACGTGAAATTTCTAAAAGTTTTCCTCCTTCACCCTGTTCATTAAAAAATTTATCTGTATCTATCATACCAATCACTTTAATACTTATTCTCTAATTTTATTTGTGTGTTAAAATGTTAAGCCTTATCGGTTTAGGTTTATGGAATGAAGAAGATATCACTCTAAAAGGAGTGAATAGAGCAAAAAATGCAGATAAAGTCTACATAGAATTGTACACGTCAAAATGGCACGGAAACTTAGAAAAACTCGAAAAAATCATAGGTAAAAAAATAGAGGTCCTTAAAAGAGAAAATTTGGAAGAAAAATCGGGTGAAATCATAAAAGAAGCGAAAAATAAAAACGTGGCTTTGTTCGTTCTTGGCGACCCATTAATAGCAACTACTCATGTTTCATTATTATCCGATGCTAAGAAAGTTGGGGTTAAAACAGAGATAATCCACAATGCTTCAATTTATTCCGCTATTTGTGAAACAGGTCTGCATGCTTACAAGTTTGGGTCAACTGTTACCATTCCTTTCTCTGAAAAAACTGGTAATAAATTTCCTACGTCAATATCCAAAGAAATAAAAGAAAATGAAAGTAGAGGCTTACATACACTCTTGTTGTTGGATATAATCTCTGAAAAAAATAAATACATGACCCCAAATGAAGGTATGAAAATATTACAACAAATGAAAGTTTTTACAAAATATACGGAAATTGTAGTTTTTGCTAGGGCTGGCAGTGATAAACCTTTTATTGTATGCGGAAAAGTCGAGGATTTGATAGAAAAGAATTTTGGAGAACCACCTTTTGTTATAATACTACCCGGAAAAATGCACTTTACTGAAAAAGAATACTTAGAAATGTTTAGAGTGAAAGAATGAACGATAGAATACCGAAAGAAGAAATAGAGAAATGGTTGATTAGGATTAAGAAAGAGTTAAAAGTAGTTAAAGCAAACGGTAAAAAAGGTCAAGAATTCTTGGATAACATCAATGCTTACGTGAATGATTGTGAACATTTCTTGAAGAAAGGAGAATACGTGCTTAGTTTTGAATCAATCGTTTGGGCATGGGCTTATCTTGAGGTTAGCAAGGATTTGAAATTCTTGAAATGATTAAATTTTCTTTGCTTTTTCTTGCCATTGATCCATTGCTTCTTTGAATTTCTTGTATTCTGCTTCTTTCCTTTTTTCTAGTTCTTCTGACTTTTCAAGAGCTTTTCTATAGAAGTTATCAATTGCTATGTTCATATTCTCTAGTTTCATATCTATCAAGTCTTCATAGATTTTCTCTAATCTTTTTTGGATGATCTTAATGTTATCGATAATACGATTTACTTGTTGTGATAAGTTTGCATCGCTTTTAATTCCCTTAAAATTTTTAGTTTCTTCAGCATTAAGTGCAAGGTTTGCGTAGGTTTTTATTAGGATTTTTATTTCTTCCTTAACCCTTTCAGATTGTAAGGACACGAAAGCTACGCTTGATCTATCTGCCATATGTATAGATTGGTTTTTTTGAAATATATAAGATATTAAGTGAGGAACAGATGGGATTTTGTTTTATTTTTTTTGCCTTTTTTGTGAATGCCTTTAATGTGTGATAAACATCTATGAAGTTCAAGACAATCAGGATACCCAAAAGGATAAAAATGTAAATGATATAAGTATAGTTGGCTGAAATAAAGTTGTTTTTTATTGCTACCAGATAGAAAAAATGTTACTACTAAAGAATAGAAATCTTTAAATATATGATATGCACCATTACTTGTAAGTGATAAAATGGTAGAAACAATTGGTTTGTTTGAAGGACCTTCAGCATTGGATATTGTCGAGGCACAATCTAAACATATTTCAGATTCAGTAAAGACTGTAAAACCAGTACAGATTATGAATGGGGCACGTATAGAACTTTATAAATCTATTAAAGATATCGGTGAAGAGGGTGGAGACCCAGTTATAGCGTTACAACAACTCGTATTATACAAACATACCTTGTTAGCAATGAAAGAACTGTATCCAAATAGTGATTTAGTAAAGAGTTTTGTAGATCCAGAACTCAATAAAATTCGTGACGAAGCACATGGATACATGAATGCCTTATTAGCAAAAATGGAAAGTGTAGCATATGATGCACAAATGTCAACAGAATCCTTAAAAGCAGGTGTAAAAAATCAAAAAAGAACATATGGTCAAATGACACAAGCTCATGCACAAGCAAAAAGTGTAGCACCTAAAATAACCTCTTACGTTGTTTAAGGAACAATTATAGCTTAAAAATCAGTTATGCCAAAAATACTGTTTAATCTAATCTTTTTTTCTGAAACAGGATATCATTAATTTAAAGACATTCTTTAGTTTTTTTACTTTTAGAATTTAGGCATTATATCGAATCCTTTAATATCGTCCTTCCCGCCAATCATCCACCATATCAACAGAGCGGTAACTATCAACACGCATATTATTATCAACGTATTCTGGTCTATTCCTAACCCAGCGGGTAGGTTGCCCGTTTTAGGAAAATTAATTCCTAATAATTCAAACCCACCAGACATATAGAACAGAAAAGCAGCTATTATTATACCAACTAGAAAAACACCAGTAAGTGGTTTATTTGTTTCAAAAGATCGCCAAGCCCTTTCACCGATTACGAGTCCAACTATCATCAAGAACATTAAGAAGAACATTAATATAGTAACTCCACCGGCAAAAAATGACGCCAAGAATAACCCTAATGTTGAACCCATCGTCATCACATACAGGGCGGCAATCAGAGCGATTAACCCGCTTATTCTCTTCTGTTCACCGAATATCTTTGTCTTAGTCAATACTGCATAAACCATCACAAAAACTATTAGGAATGGTAGATAATGCGTGAAAATACCAAACTCGGCCAATTTTTTTACCATTTCTTCTAAAAGTACCATTACTTCTCCTCTGTTTTAGTTGTGGGTGTGGGTGCTGGTTTTTCACCGCTCCACATAATAAATAGTATGGGGACTATGATTAATAATACTATCGCAATTAACGTCGTTATATCGTCTGGTAGTGCAGATATTACGTTAGGCCCTAGCAAAACGTTGCCAAGGCCACTCAAGAACAATATCAAGAAACCGAAGAAAATGCCCACGATTAACATCGCCCCCATTTTATTGCCTTTTAAAAGGTTAGTTGCAAGTACATTTGGTAAGTCTGGCGGTAAGAACATTCCCATAACCATGAGTGCAACCATGAATACAAGAGTGACGACTAGAGCTTGCGTGAAGAATGGTGAGAATAATCCTCCTATAGGAACGCCAGAGAGTATGGGGTATGCCAGCACCATGAGTGCAGCTACTATCGCAACAATCCCATTCACAGCAACATTCTCATCTGGTTTTCCAAAAATCTGTGATTTTCTCAATAGCCCATAAAAGATTGCAGACGTGAGTATGTATGGGAACAGGAAATTAAAAGCACCTATCTGTTGTAATTTTTCTATGACTGCCGTGAATAAATCTGCCATTATTTTTCTCCTCCTAAACCGTATTTAGCCGCAACTAGTATTAGCATACCGATGATTAAAGCAGCTAACACAACTATCAACATCGTTACATCTGCGCTTACACCGGATGATGGGAACTCCCATATCAACGCTTTATACATTCCGCTCGTGAAGAAGAGTACGCCAAAAACCAACGCAAGGAACACCCATACCATCGTTTTTTTCTTGAATGCTCCAGTCAAGAATTCATTAAAATTTGGGTAGAACATACTAGCTCCCAATAAACCGATGAGAAAAACGAATATAATCACAAAACCTTGCATGATGAACGCTGATAGATGAGTCCCGAATTCAATAGCAATAGACGATACTAAATAGCCCCATATAAGAAAAGCGAATGATATAGATAGCACAGCATTCACGAAAGCTGACCCGAATAATTTTGACTTGTTCAACAACGCCCAGAACACAGTTGTCGTGATTATCCAAGGGATAAAGAAGTTGATTACTCCTAGTTTAATCAGTCTGTCAACAATGAGATTGAATGGGTCGAGCATAAACTCAATAGAATAATTCGTGAAATGTGAATAAATATTTTCTTTATTGAGCTTCTCTCTTTAACCTTTGAACGAGGTCTGAGAGTGAACGAACACTCTCGATCAAAGCTGGTAATGTCTCCCTGAATGCTTTATCAAGGCTGGATATCCTGCTATCAATGTCAGACATCGATTCCTTGAAAGAATCTAATTTACTTATGATCGATTGTTCTGCTTGTGACCTTCCTTTTGACACGACTGAAAGTTGATGGTGTAAGTTTGCTATCTCTCTTTCTAACTCAGCTTGTTTAAACCTGAATTCCTTTATTTTTTCATCCACTTCTCCCATTCTTTCGTGAACGATAGATTCGACCAATTCCTCTGTTCCGTATTCAGGATAAGACTGTGCGTATTCGAGTGGTTTTTCAGGCATCTGTGGCATCATCTGTCTCATTTCCTCCATTGGTGGTTGTAGGTCTTGTAGTGTAGGTAAGCCACTAGTCTCTTCTGGACCACCAGTGACCCCTATTTTTAAAGCCTGTGTTAAAGCCCTGTCTATCTCTTCTGGACCAAACCCTTCTTTCCTCAGTACATCTATCATCTCGGGCTCAGAGAACCCTTTACTGCTTAATTCTCTAACTCGGTCAGTGGGAATAAACCCTTTACTCGTACTCGGAATTTGTTCTTCCCCTTTACCACCAAAGAGCTTGACCATATATTTTCACTGATAATAAAAATTCTAATTTTCCTCAATTTATATTTATCACGTTGTTGTTTGTCGTTTTTCAGCGAGTTTATCTTCGATCATCCTCGCTACTTCGTCCTTAGTTGTGAACCTGGATTTTATAGGGTTGTAAATGTCCAGAAGAGTCTCCAGTTCTTTCACTTCTGCTTTTTTTGCTGTCTTGTCGAGGTTCTTGTTTATCTTTAAAATCTCAGAATGAACTTCAGATAAGTTTTCAGTGACGGCTTTTATGTCGATAGAAATTTGTTCAAAACTTTTTCTCAGCCTGTCGATTTCATCTATGATTTTTTCTTCCAATGCACCTATCCTTTGTTCGGATCCGCCAAGCCTTTGCTCAAGTGCCCTTATTCTTCTAGTATCCGTGTTAACCCTACTAGACATCTCACTGCTGAATGTTTGTATGTCGTTAGGAACATTTTTTTCGAAGACCATGATACCAATAGTAATTTTGTTTTGATTTGTAATAAAGCTTAACTAGAAATCAATTTTAACTAAGAAAAAGAAAATATCTTTCAGGTGTAGCTTTTGGTCTGTGAATTCGAGACGAAGGATAATTTAATAAGAGTAAATTGTTTGAACTGTGTCTTTGGTTCAAGCATAGAAGATTTTGATGTTTGTTTTGCTAAGACGATAGACAAGATTTTACAATTCAAAAAAGTTGAAAGAATAATCTTAGCTGGAACTAGAGAGTATGAATATGATTATAATCAAATAAAACTCTTGATCGAGATAGCTGAATTGTACGACAAGCTTGTGAACAGGGAAAAAATCTTAAGTTTCGCAAGGCTCGGTAGTGAAAAATGTGAAAGATGTTTTCCAAAACGTATGGCAGAGTTACAATTTCTGTTGACAGAGATGCTCAGAAAAGACCCGATTGGAGCATACATAAAAATAACTAGGATGATAAGAGCAAATAAAGAAAAGGCAGAAGAACAAAAACTCACGTGTAAAAAATGCTACGATTTCTATATAAATAATGCATTATTCCCGATCAAAGAAGAATTAGAAAAAACTTCTCTAATAAAGATGGTTAAGGATAAGTTATACGGTTATAGGTTAGGTGACAGGTCAATATACAGAGAGATATTCAGCCCGTTGATAAGACCTGTCTTCATGTTAACGAGATACAATCCTATTCCTCCGAAGGGTGGGCGACCGTTGATGAGGTATAAAATTAGTGGTAACATAATCGTTGAAATATTTGAGGTCCCTGAAAAAGTTAGAAGATTCTATCACGTATCATCACCTGAATTCAGGCTATCAGACGAAAAGTATTCTATCATAGATTCAGCACGAAGATACTTAGCCGAGCATAAACCGACAGAAACTGAAACTGCTCAACCAGAGAGAACGAGAGAGATACTAACAAACATGGGTAAAGAATTAGTAAGAAGGTTAGCTCTGGATATGAGATTACAGTTGACAGATAATGAGCTGAATGAAATGGTGGATATTCTTGTTAGATATACAGCTGGTTTTGGTGTGTTGGAAGTTTTGCTGAATGATGATAAAGTGCAAGACATATACTTAAATTCCCCGATAGGGATAACACCGATTTATCTTGGGCATGATGATTTTGAAGAATGTGAAACTAACCTTATCCCAACAAGAGAAGATGCTGAAGGATGGGCAACTAGGTTTAGATTGTTGTCAGGAAGGCCATTGGATGAAGCTAACCCTGTGCTAGATACAGAATTGTATGCGCCTGGGGGAAGGGCAAGGGTATGTGCTATAACAAAAACTCTTTCGCCAGAAGGTATAGGTTATGCTATTAGAAGACATAGAGAAAAGCCATGGACTTATCCTTTGTTCATGGATATAAAATTCTTTGATTCAGTTTTTGCTGGACTGATGAGTTTTTTTGTAGACGGGTCTAGGGCATTGTTGTTCTGCGGTGGGAGGAGCAGTGGGAAAACTTCTCTACTCGCTGCCACGTTGTTAGAAATAATGAAAAGATTCAGGATCGTAACTTTAGAAGATACTTTAGAACTCCCAGTGTTTCAGTTGAGGGACTTGGGTTACAACATCGAAAGGCTGAAATCCCGTTCTGTAATCACCAAAGTAGAATCTGAGTTGCCAGCAGATGAAGCGTTGAGAACAGCGTTAAGACTTGGTGATTCTTGCTTGATCGTGGGTGAAGTCAGGAGTCTTGAAGCTAAAGCTCTCTATGAAGCGATGAGAATCGGTGCGTTAGCAAACGTCGTTGCTGGTACTATACACGGCGAGTCTGCTTATGGTGTTTTTGACCGTGTTGTTAATGATTTAAACGTTCCACCGACGAGTTTCAAAGCAACTGATATAATTGTGATTTCAGGTAGGTTAAGAACTGCTGATGGCATGCATACGTTCAGAAGAATTCTAGAAGTGACAGAGGTTAGAAAACATTGGCAGAATGACCCGGTCGAAGAAAATGGGTTCGTGAATTTGATGGAGTATAACGCAAAAGAGGATAAGCTGCTGCCGACAGAAACCCTGATAAATGGAGAATCTTTCATCGTTAACGAGATCGCTAAAAGAGTGAAAGAATGGCATGGTAATTGGGATGCTATCTGGAGTAACATCGAATTGAGGGGAAGAGTAAAACAAGCGATGGTCGATTATGCGAGAAAGATTGGAAATAAGGAAATATTGGAAGCAGAATGGGTTACTCAAAGCAACGACATGTTCCATGTTTTTTCGAATGAAGTTAGGAATGAGGTCGGTTATTTGGACTCGAAAGAGATATTCAACAAATGGGATGAATGGTTTAAGAAAGAATTAAGGAAATTAAAATGAAAGAATTTGATGCATACGCTTCAAGAGAAGTTTTAGAATTCATTAAAAGAGAGGAAAGTCTTTCATTATACGAAAAAGCATGTAATTTTTCAGAAAGTATCATTAAAATCAATTTCGATGAGTTGAAAGAAAAACAGATGGAGGATATCATAAAATTTTCTGGCTTAAAAATATCGCCATCTGGACCTGTTTCCCTTAGCATTATTCTGTTTTTGATAATGATTCCTCTCGTCTTTCTTCTTGTGTTACCACATATTATTTCTATTTCCACTGCCTTTGCAATCATTGCCCTGCTTGGTTTTTTATGTGCATGGGTTTATTATAACCCGATTCTAATCGCGATGTCGATCCGTGCTAAAGCTTCTTCAGAAATGGTCCTCTGTATTCTCTATATGGCTATTTCTTTACGCGATATACCAAACCTAGAGAGAGCTGTTCTTTCGGCGGCGAGCAATCTAGATGGACCCATAGGGAAAGATTTAAAGAGGTTGATGTGGAAACTCCAGACGAGTCAACTTTTTTCAGTTGAGGATGGCTTGAACAACATAACATTCAAGTGGTACAAAGAAGGGAAGGAATTTGTTGAGGCTCTAAAACTTTTAATCGCGAGTGTTCATCAAATCCCAGAATTAGGAGAAAAAACTATTGATGAGGCTGTTAGTGTTGTAGTCTCAGGGACTCATGAAAGGATGAACAGGTATGCAAGGGGTTTGAAGATGCCAGTGATGCTCGTCTTCACGATGGGGTTGATGTTACCGGTTATTTCGTTAGTCATGTTCCCGATGATCATGATATTCTTACCAGATATCGTGAACGTGAGTTTCTTGATAATACTGTACGACATAATAATACCTGGAATGCTGTTCTGGGTCATAATGTCAATACTGCAGTCTAGACCTGTGACGACATCTTCAATCGATACTGGAAAATTACTTACGCTTAAAGTTTACACAAAAGGTGGTGGCATTCCTATTCATTATATTTTAATACCCATAATAATCATTCTTTTAGTGGTTTTTGGGATACCGCTGTATATTTTCCATACACAATTTACACAATGCTCAGAATGGCAAAAATGCGATTATGCGAGATGTAAATCAGTCGGACTTCATTTAACAGTAGATGAATGTAAGAGTTTGATGATTGATGTTATGAGTCCTGCACTGAATTCTGTTTCCTTGCTATTGGGTGCTTGTATTTCAGCAGGAATATTGGTTCTTCTTTCGATATACAGGTACACACATGTAAGGGAAAGGGTGAGAAGATTAGAAAGTGAATTGGGGGAAGCTCTGTTCCAGTTGGGCTATCAAATAAGGAGTGGGAAGCCAATTGAGGCTGCGTTAGACACAGCAATAAAAAATTTAGAAAACATGGAAATTGCAGAATTCTACAAGAATATAATCATGAACATAAAGAACCTTGGCATGAATTTTGAGAGCGCTATATTCGATAAAAATATCGGAGCGATTCGAAAATATCCTTCAAAGTTGATCAACTCGATAATGATGGTAATTGTTAATACTTCCAAAAAAGGCATGACGGCCGCATCCAATAGCATGCTGGTGATTTCAAATTATTTGAAGAACACGTACAAGCTCCAAGAGAACATAGACGAAATAATGAGTGAAACTGTGAGTACGATGAAATTCATGGGTATGTTCCTGTCGCCTTTGATAGCCGGTGTAACTGTTGCTCTTGCTATAATAGTCCTGAACATAATATTAGTTTTATCCTTTAAACTTCCAGAAATCAGTGGTGCAGAAGGGATGGATATGCCTACTACTGGAACTGAATCAATGTTTTTTGGTCTTTGGAAGAATGGTGTGAACGTTGGTGTGGATGTGTTTCAACTGGTTATAGGCATTTATGTAATCGAGACTGCAATCGTAAGTGCAATCTTCATCAACGGCCTGGAGAATGGTTATGATAGAATTTCTGAGTTAAGCATGATGGGGAAGATGCTGATAATTTCTTCTGTTATATTTGCCATAACTTCATTCGCTATATATTTGACAATGGGAGGATTAATCCAATCTTTGTTGTTGGGGAGTTTTTGATGAAAGGCGCTACAGAGTCAACTTTTTCAATCAGCCTATGGTTTTTGGTAGGAGTTATAATGATTGGTTTAATGATTTTAGCATTTGTTTGGTGGTATTATAAAGTACCCATGAAGGTTATATTTCCATGAAAGGGGTTACAGAACTTAATTGGAGGATTATGTTCATTCTTTTATTCTTTTTGATAGCGGCTGGAATAATCCTAGTTTTTACTGTAATGTTCGGTAGAGAGATTAAAGATTCGCTTTCGTCTTTAAGTTTTATTCAAGGGTTGATAAAGTTATTTGAGGAGATGAAAAAATGAAAGGGGCCTTTAATCTTAACATGCGTTTGTTAGTTGCTATAATCGCATTACTGATAGGTGTAGCGATAATTATAGTCATCGTTTTGAAAGTACTTGCTCCAGAGTCTTTTTCTGCTGCTGGATATGAGATTTGTATGCTCATTCTTGGTAAATTAAAAATTTGGGGATTTTCACCAGAATCAGTTGGAATTTGTGAAACTTTCAGGCCATGATAGTTTTTTATTCCACTGAACCAAAATTAAATTATGGAAATGCCGTTTAACATCGTGGTTGCATTAATTGCGATGATGATATTCCTTTTGATAGTAATTGCTTTTGCATACTATACAAAAGAAGAGGGACAATCGGTATTGGATAAGATTTGGAATTTAGGGGATTGGCTCAGAAGAATTGTCGAGGGAAATGAATAATGGATGATGACCTGTTGTTATTAATCTTAGGGATTGTTGTAGCCCTAATAATCGTCACTTTTATAATCTTAGGTTTGAAGGGTATACCTGAAAATGCATTTTCAGATGCTATTGGCAATTTTATATCAAAATTAAGGTTTCCTAAGAGGCAATAATATGAAAGGGTTTTCGTTTTCAACATCCCAAATTGCATTTGTAGTAGTTTTTCTGATAGTCGTGATAATAGCATTATTTTTTTCTACTCAATTCAAGAATTTGTTGTCTGAATATTTTTCTAATATTACTTCTATATGGAGGAAATAAAATGAAAGGTATTTCTTTACCTTCAAATATCAGTG
Organism: uncultured archaeon; assembly: GCA_964601485.1. Lineage (GTDB taxonomy): Archaea > Aenigmatarchaeota > Aenigmatarchaeia > CG10238-14 > CG10238-14 > JASEGC01. The sequence continues at coordinate 15,564 of CAZRNP010000005.1, read as the reverse complement.
TCTATTTGATAATTACACTTATGGTCATAGCGGTAATTGTTACTTTTGTTTATATGTATTGTCCTACTTGCTTTGGTGGAGAGAGGTATGATATGCTAATGAGGAAGGGTTGCTTAGATTTGATAAAAGATTGTAATGAAGATTTGAGTCAAATTACTGTTGAGAATAAAGAACAATACACTCTCTTGAAATTGTGTAACCTTAATGGGATAACAGACGAAAATAAATGTAGAAGTGCGTGTGGTTGTATCGTTAGCACAATATAGGTGATATGAATAAAGGGTTTAATGCTCACGACTGAAACACTTAAGTTTGTTATAGGGGTACTTTTAGCGGTTTTAGTCACTTTTTCTCTCTGGTGGTTTTTCGTTCATAATGAAGCTGATAGAAGGGCTGAAGAGAGTGCTGCCAATTTCGTGAATGCAGTTGATATGGCATGCTGGGATTCTGGGCGTACAAAGAGAGCAAAAATTGAAATGCCACAACAAGGACAGCTTGCGGATTTATGGAAACAATTCACACCAGGCGGTGTTGGGAACGAACCTTATTATTATCTTTTTTGGGAAAGTTTTCCACCAGAACCTCCTTATGATATTAGTAGTATAACAAGAGGAGATCCGCTCGGAACTGTTGCTTCAATATTTGCACCTTGGTCTGAAGACTTACCTTGGAACAGCAATCTTTGGATGACGATGACTGTAGATTTTGTAAGTTTGGGTGTGGATGTTATGGGTGTGAAAAAAGTTCAAGATTTTGTTGGAGGAAAATTAATGAATGCAGGAGGTAAGATAAAAAATTATATCACTGGAACTTTGAAAAGGGAACTCAGTCCAGAAACATATGATAAATTAACTAAAGCTTCAAAAGCAATAAAAAATGCTGCTGATAAAGTTGCTGATTTCGAAGGTTTTACTGATCCTGAAAAAAAGTTTTCTATCACTAAAGATGGTATAAAAATTCTTAAGAAACAAGCTGTATACTTGACAGGAGAAACAGCAGCATACACAATATTCTGCATGTATTACTTTGATGAATCGCTGGGTAAATGTGCAACTTACTCTTTTGTTGCTGCTATCGGAACGCAATTTGTAGTTAGACCATTAATGGAGAAGTTTGTTTTAAAAGAGATAAAAAATGTAATCAAGAAAGCAGCTACAGGGTTTATAAACAAAGCTGGAGATTATGTAGCAGATGTTAAATCAGCGATGAAATTCTCATCCTTAAAAAATACCGTTGCAGATTATACTGATGAAACTTTAGATGGGGCTCAACAGTTATTGAAAGATTCTGGATTTGTTGATGAATTCGTTACTGATGAAGCAACTGGAGAAATTTATGGATTGGTATCGAAAAGGGATCATTATGCTGCTATTATGAAGTATGCTGAAGAAAATGGTTGGCCCGATGTTCTAGACAATTTCCAATTCGTCTATGATACAACAGGTCCGCGGGAAGAAACAACAGTTCAAAAAATTAAGTTTATGTTCAGTAACTGGAAGAAAAGCATAAAAAGTAAAATAAATTATCCAATAAATAAGTTAGGAGAATTGGAAGCAAATGTTATGGGACATAATATTGCGACTCCAGATGGTATAATACAATCTGCTGAATCATGGTCAAGGTATGTAACAGAACATCCAGATGATGCAGAAAAAATCGCAGGAAAAATGGGGTTGACAATAGAAGGGTTAACAAAGAAACTCGCGAATTTTAAAGAACAAGGTGAACTCGGTTCCTTGTTTGTCACATCGATTGGATCTAAATTAGATGGTGTTTTAGACATATGTGAAAGAGATCCAGAAGATTGTGGAAGAAGTTTTTATGATTACTTTGGTACTCTTACTGATGATCGAGGTGAAGCAAAACTTGTTGAACAGCTTTTAAGTGGAAAAAGATTGAGATTAACGGAAGATATGACAACAATCGAACGTAGTATGTTGGGTTACAGTTTGATAAAAATTCAAGATCTTTACACTCCTTTAGGAGCAACTTATTGGGATAAACAGATGGATTATTACAAGTATGGAGGAAGAACTTGCGATGATGATGAAATTTGTTTACAGATGGGTTTTTTCGTGAGAAAGTATCAACTTCCAGAAAGTTGCGAGATAAGAGGAATTGAAAACATAAAACTTAAAAGAGGGAGTATGGTTGCATCAGATCCAAGGTTTTACTTAGTCAGTCCATGTTATGCTTATGTAGATGTTTGGGTGGAAGGAAATACAGTTTGGGTTAAACCGCTGATGTGTCCTAATAAAGATAGGAACTATTGTTTTGCAACTTCAGGTTTGGTCGATTGGTATGTTGGTTTGGAAATAACTGCAGAAGCATTACAATGTGCTGGTACAGTCATATGTTCAGCGGTTAAGGGTGCACTCACTTTTGGAGCCAGCCTCATAATAGACTTTTTCTCGATACTTGGTAATTGTCTCTTTGGTTTTAGCGCCCCTTCAGAATGTAGCTTATTGGGTTCGGCTCTCAGAACAACGGTAGAACTTATTAGGGAGTCTCTATTAAAATATCCCGATGTTTATTCACTTACCAAAACAGCAGTCGGGGACTTAAGGGGCGGTTATCTTTGGGACAGACAATGTTAAAAGGCTCAGTAATAACCACTCACATGTTGTTGTTCTTGGGGTCGATGATTATGGCAGTCGGTTTAATGTTCTCATTACTCTATGTCGGGGTCGGTTTGTTAACTAAGTCTGAGATTTATGATGCAAAGATGATGTCAGAGATGTTGAGTGGTGCGATATCTGTATTGTCTTCCACTAGCCTAAATGGAACGGTAATCTTCAGAATACCTGTAGGGCTTTGTACCATTAACATCACCGAAGATAAGACAAAAGTGACTATACCGACAGGCAGCCTATTCATTCAAAAAAAAACAGCTGAAGTTGTGAGGGAACAGACCTCAGAATTAAGCAACATAAGGCCAGATTACATAAAAATTCATCCTATCAACACAGAATGTTCAAAAAAGCAGGTGAAAATATTTGTTATTCAGAAGGTTCAAAATGATATAAGTTTTGATGTGGGTTAGATGAGTAAAGGACAATCACAAGTAACACCAGAAGCAGTGATTAATTTGATTTCTTTCATAATAATGACAGTCGTGGCACTCGGCACGATGTTGAACGTCATGTTGTATAGGGTAACGTATGAGTCTAGGTTCGAGAACAGACAACTCATAGATTCGATAGAAAATTTCATCGGGTCAAAGTGTTTAGTGTATGAGGAAGATGGTGAGTATTTTAGAGGGGTTCTTTATGAAGAGAAGCTTGATTCTGGACAACACTGTTTAATCCTGAGTGGGAATATTTATTTCAAAGTAGAAGGTGGTGGGAAAGTCTGGGAGTTCGGGACTCCTATTCCAGATAATATTGCTAAGAGCAGTTACACTTTTCCTGTAGTTATCGCTAGAAAGGTTGATGGAAACACTGAATTCTTACCAGCAAGGGTGGAGGGGAGAATTTGAGAAAGGGGATGTTAGTTGCCAGTTTGATTTTATTTCTTTTTGTCGTAATCGTATCTTTTGTACTATTCCCATTGATAAGCGGTGTAGTCACATTATGGTTTAATTTTGCAGTCGGTAGTGGTCTTGTTAGAGCACCGGTGGAAGTTTTAGTCACGATTAAACCTTTATACAATCCCTTGTTAGCCGATCATGCTATGCTGTCGTTAATCCAACAAAAAAGTGTTCTTCAAAAGCTTTCTGAGTGTTCAACAAAATGTTCAGAACAAGCATTCCTTGATGATTTGAAGAATGATGTCAAAACTAGAATGGAAAATGAATTACCTTCGGGAAAAGAATATTGCTTGACAGTTAATTATCCAAAAGAATTGGTGTTAGGTAATAGTAATCTTAAAACAGAGGATACTTCTGAGTTTACTTTGGTGACTCAAAACTTCAAGTACAAGAATATGTTGATGAGGACTGGTTAGATGTCGAAAGGATATGTGAAAATAGCGATGGCAATAATTTTCATGCTAGTGACGTACATAATAGTTAATTACATCATCGCCCAACAATTAAACAAGGAAATAATCATCTCTGATAGAGTGTCTCAACTGTACAGGATGGTCAATGCAGTTGAGGTTGCAAGGGCTCATTCTACTCAAGCATTAGAACTCTCTGTTAAAACAGCAAAAAATGATTTGGGTATAGATGATGTCAATAAAATAAAGAATGACGAGAATTTAAAGAACCAATTCATGGATAAGGTAAATGAATATTTTCATCCTTCCTTGTCTTACTCTAACGTAGACGTTGACATAAAAATAATTTCTGTTGATGTGCAAGATGTAAGAGTGGTTTCAACTTTAAACTTGGAGATAGTACCTTTAAACCCAGATATAAGTGGTAGTGTAATCAACGGGGATATAAAAGTCTGGAGTGAAATATAAGTTATTTAAGCAACCAAAGACAAATCTTATTTTATGAAAGGTCTTGCGATACACGTTGAACAGTTAATCATAATAATAGTTGCAGTATTGGTACTGTTGGCATTAATTACGTTTTTCTTAGGAATATGGAGCCCTGGAACTATTGTATACAGAGCTCATCTTACTAGGGCATGTACAGCACTACATAACAATAATTGTGGGTCAGAAATTGCAGACGTCGGTGTAGATTCTGGTGTAAAAGGAGATCAAGTTGGTATGAAAGATACTCATACTACAATAAGTGTTTACGATGTATGTAAGCAAGTTCTGGGTTCCAACGTCCTTATGACTGAAGATAAATGTCGTAAAGCCTGTGCTTGTTTAACTTCTACTTGATTACTAAAAATAAATTAAAAGTTATGGGTATTCATTTCTTCTGTATCAACTTATCACAGGACATACAACAGCGCAACCTTCTTCTTGCTCATCACATTCATCACATTTGCACCACTTGTACCCCTCAGCGTTACAACATTCTTGATTCATACCTGCCTTACATTTTTCTTCTGCAGGTAAACTACCCTCCTTTCCTTTACAAATAGCACCCAATGATTCATCAAATTCGTAATGATAATCATAATTAGATATAACACTTATCAGTCCAGTCTGTTTACCAGAAAAACTGTTAGTAGTGAACTTAAAATCACATCTAAGCGATTTAACTTCATCCTCTTGGGATCCTTCTTCACACATTACTGTTTTATATATTCCTATATTAGGAGTTATCTTAACACATTTTTTACCTTCTTGATTCTTTGGGCATGGTGTCTCTTCGATAGTTGAATTAACGCAAGATTCTATATTAATCTGTAAAGAATCACTCCAAATCAAGGTAAGGCCTTTATCTATTTCCCCATAACCAGATTTTATATCACTTAATTTAGTGCACTTGTTTACGATGTCTATGAAGACTTTGAAACCATCATCCTTCAACTTATCGAATTCTAACAATATTGGAACAGTACGGACATAGATATCTAGTGGGCCGGGGTTGGTTTTTATTTCTGGTTTAAAGCTTTCTTTAGTTAAACCTTCAGAAGTAACACGAGCTTCAACAGAACCTCCCCCAAGTTGTTCAGTCGCTGTTTTAATCTTGAAATACATGTATCTTTCGCAAGGGGGTAAATTATCATTAAAAGTTGCACTGATCACGTTAGGATCTCCCGGCTTGATCGTATACATTGGCTTGGGTGTTATAATCGAAGTTGCCCTAACATACTTAGCTTCATCAAAATCTGGTTTTGCCGAGGCTGATACATGAATGTCAGTGACATTTATATCGTACTCTGTGCCAACTTCATTATTATTTTTTAATGTGAAAGTATAATCGTATGCCAGTTTAGAACCGCCTTCCGGTTTGGCTGGTGGATAACTAACTCCATTATAAACTCCTTGTTTAAGCTCTAAATTTTCCCACGTACCCTCTTTCGTGACTTCTACTTGTGGTTCACCGAACGCACAAATCTCAGCGCTTTTATACTTGACAAAACAGGTTATGTAATCGCACTGGTCTGGGAATAATCCACAGTACCACGGATAGAATAAATTAGTCGATAATAAAAATATTACTTCCATCGCCAAGAAAACAAGCTCTACATGATAAATGCCTTGAAACGATACTTTACCAGTCCAACCAAGGATTATTGAGAGTACTAAAGATGTTATAAGCGTGACGCCAACAATGAACCATAAACCTTGTTCAAGGAATAATACGTTGAACCATCCTGGGAGTGTAAAGATAAAATATTTCTGTAGTTCTGGTACTAGGAATCTTGTTGTTACAACGATTAAAAGCGCGGTGACGATTGAAAACTTTATTGCATCAAAAATATTGAACGTGAAAGTTTTGCCTGTTTCTGTAACTTTTCCCTTGACCTTATTTTCGATTTTACCAGAAATTGATCCACCTTTACAGTATGGACATACTTTTTCATGAAATCCAATAGTTCTATGACATCTCGGACATTGTTTCCATTCTGATTTTTCTGGTGGTTCTTCTGATTTTTTAGTACTTCCACCTCCACTAGTAGATGCCTGCGTAGGTGGTGATGAAGGTGGTGATGCTGGTGGTGGTGAAGGTGGTTTTTCTGTTGCTCCTCTTCCCCATTCAGTTTTACCAGCATCTTCTGCAGTTTTTTGAAAAAATGCACTAGTATCAACCATTGGTGTTTTTGGTGGGATTGGCCATTCATTAAAACATGATTCACAAACCCAATTAGTTCCAGTTTTATCTCCATGTATTTTAGAAGAATCACATTTTGGACAATTTTGTCTAGCCATATTGTTCTGAATATTATTTTGTTTTTCTACCTCTTTAAATGGTATTAATCCCCCTAACTTTGCTTTACAATAAGGGCAAAGATAAGTAGCGCGATTGCCAGGAACTTGTTTAAAACTACTAACCACAGGAGCATAAGTCCAATGCATGAGACAACCATCACATCTTTCTCTGAAATCTTTTTCCCCCTCACAATGCTCTCCCAAACCCAGATTATGACCAACCTCATGAACAATAACCGTTTGGTCACCTATGGCAGAGTTGGTAAAAGTTATACCAGATTGTATTGGTCTAATCCCTCCCATTTTCCAGTTACTTGCAGCTGTATTTCTACCAAAACTTTCACTGTATGGCCAATAGATTATGCTTCCTATAGGAAAAAATCTTCCACACTGTGTACCCACTACCACAACACTATTTAAACTACTACAGTTTTGCACAACTTGTTTTAATTTTGCTTCAACTTCGCTAGGAGACATTTCAGGAGTATTAATTTTTATTTGAAATGTTGTTTCAGCAATCGAAAAACTGTGTCTAATAAACCTTATTATGTCATCCCTGTTTTTCACTCCTTCTTTAGGAACGCATATTATAAATTCAATTGTTTTTATCAAGATAATCAATATTATTTTGTGAATCCTTCGTATAATTCTATACTTTTCTATTACCAAACAAAAGTTTAGTTTCTTTTTTTAGCTTCTATCTTATACAAATAAGAAAAATAAAAACACAGTTTTTCCAGAACAATCATAGCTTAAATCTAATCAGTAATTTTTGTCTCAACGCTGATTGATTTTTTCTCAACAGTCTTGTATGTATAAGAATATTCTACTCTAACGATCCCATCAACTCTTGGGAACGGGAGGTTTTCCTTTGCTTTCAAAGCGCAAACCAATGGGGTTTTCATGGGTAATTTTATATTACTGGAAGGTGTATAATATTCACCTACTGAGTCAAAATCACAACGTCCCCATTCACTACCTGTTTCCAAGTTAGTCAGGTACAATCGAAAGTTGTCTTTATTTATCTCGAGTTCGTTGTCTGATTTCAAGACATCTGTCACATCTACAATAATAGAGAAAATATTACCTTCTCTTTCCCAGTCATTGTTTGACTGTGTAAAACTTCTTTCGATATTCACATGTATCGGACCGTATGATTGGGTTGATTTCATTTTAGCTTCTGTTGATTTTTCTTTCTCTTTTAATATGGGAACATAAAACATTGTCTGGCCAGAATAATTATATTCCAGAGTGAATTCTGGATTCAAGTTTCGACCAAGGTATGCAAGCTCGTCGTCAGCGGGAACCCTAAGAGAAAAACCTATCTCTTTCTCATCCAAGGATTGAATGGAAGGAAAATAACAAAAATTATCTGTTTTATACTCGCCGGCGCATTTAACGTTCGTGATCTTAAGACCGTATAAATCAGATATGCTAAACCTAACATCGTTTACATCATTCTCTACTTGATTCGTGAGATAGACAGTCATTCTTATTGCTTGGTTAGATAGGGTTTTTTCTGGGAGTTCTATTTCTTGTTTTATGGCCTCATCGAAATACTCGATATCCACACCGCCTTGTGGCTTACCAATACATCCAGAGAATAAGACTATTAAAATCAAAACAAATACTAAGATAATATTTTTTATCATTTACACTCTAAGATTATTTATCATTGAATAAAAATATCTTTTGCTATTTTTGAAAGTAATTAGCGATGATTTTTTGACAAGGAAATTCTAACTATTTATTTTTTTCATCCTCAATATTTAACGCTTGATGCTCATAAAACCCATAACACATTAAAAATTGAAAATTTTTTTCAATTTCTGACTGAAGACAGAAAGTGAATAATGGATAGCCTTTATAGTATTTTTTCTAATAATCCCGTCTTTAGTCGGTATAACAGCATAGTCACTCGTTTAACGAAGTGACCCATTCTTAGAGGATGGAACACTAAGACCTAGCGTCTAGTGCCATAGACCTCAAAGATAGGAGGAAAAATGGTTGAAGAAAACTACAGCAGTACTGATAGCGATGATCTTAATGTCAACAGCAACATTCAAAGCACCGTTCGAAACACAGGCAGGAACGACATCCGCAATGAACTTGGAACCCCAATTTTTGTCAACTCGATCAAATATTCTCTATGAAAATTTCGAGAGTTACCCTCTCGGTAAATTCCAACCAACAAAAGATTGGGATCTTTATCTTGTCTCACCTGAATACTCTGAAAAACAATGCATAGTGAACTCGTTTAGCGTTAGCCCTTCAAAGTCTTTGCAACTATGGTCGCATGGTGGTGGTTCAGGAGTTATGCTTACTAGAGAAATCGAAATCAGTGGTGACTACATTGGATATCAAGTCTACGTGATGATGGCTTCATTGTGGGAGGCTAGAGTCACAATTGCTTTTGCCAATGCACAATATCACGTAGGTTTCAGCGAAATCTGGCTTTGGGCTGATAAAATAGAGGCTGCAGCATATGATGATCTCTTTGAAAGACGAATTGGGATCTGGCTACAAGAATCAGAAGCCATGAAATGGTACAACATTACAGTGATCACAAATAAGAACACATATGAGTTCAGTGTCTGGATAGATAACGTCCTGAAGAAATCAGGACTCAAAGAAGAGCCTGGTAGATCAGAGTATGGACCTATAAACTGCTTTGATGTGCGCGTTGAAGGTGGTTATGAGGATCAAGAAGTATACTTTGATGACATCTCTTTCTGGAAAGAAACTGAACAGTCGCAGACAAACATGGAATTAACGATATTCGACAAAGAGAAATGGTACACTAACCTCAATGTACCATTCGACATTCCTGGAGCGGAACAGTACGTTATAGATGCCAAGAATAACGGTAAACCCGATGAAGAAGATTTTGGCAACGCACCCATGAACATAAGTGTTAGAAACATAGGAAATACAAGAGCTGAAAACGTTGTTGTAACTGCTGATATCGATGGTTCCGTCGTTCTCATCAGTTTTGATGACAAAGACAAGGTTCAAGACTTAGTATTCCCTGCAGACTTAGCATTCCCGTTCTACTCTTTCCCCGCATATTCGGTGACAAGCACGGTCGGAACAGTAGATGCAATGGATAAAAAATCTGTTCAACTGAATATTCCAATCAAGTACATGAGTGTACTCGTCGGAAAAGTTAGCTATAGGACGAAAGACAACATCGACATCTGGATGGATGTACTGATAACCATCGTTGAACTCCATGTAAAAGTGAAAGTCAGTGGTGACAACTTCCAGACAGTGGAATCTTCGACAAAAATCTTTGGAGTTGGGGATCCGGCAAAGCTATTAGAACAATGGAACAAAGTACTCAGAGAACGAATAAAACATCATCAGAGAAAAGCACTGGAAGATTTGTTGGAAAGACAGATAGCGATATCGACATTAGCGATTAACACCAAGCTTTACTCTGAAATCGGAATAGGAAACTCATGGCGTGATACGTATATAAAGATACCTGAAACAAGCACTCTACAAATAAGTACTATTCTAGCAAAAGGAGTTTCTCTGGTAGGACTTACAATCACCGTTGGTTCAATTCTAGTAAACATGCCAAAAAGTGTTGTCGGTGGTTTTGGGTTGATGATCTTCGATCATCTCGAAAAAATATTACCCAAGGGAATATTCAGAGTGGACATCAGTTTGCAAACAGAAACTGGGTTTTTAAGCGCAGGAATTGCACTGACTGAACAACAAAATTCGACCTTGACAGTGACGAGTATCACAATACCCGAGTCCTTTGAAGTCTCATGGGAAGGCAGAAATTATAATGTTGCTATAGCGAGTAACTCAACGACGATATCAGGTTGTTACATTGACGGGAACGGTGATGTTTGTTTCAACGCAGTCAGTACCCCAAATGAACCCTGCTTCTACAAAATCGCTGTTCCAAATGAACTCATAGCAGAGAATCTTAAAGTGCAGTGTGGAGATGAACAAATTCTCGGCTTCGAGCTGGCACAAAATACAACGCATTCATTCCTGGGTTTTATGTACAGTACTTACAAAGAAAACTATACGATAATAATAGTCCCTGAATTCCCGTTGATTATGCTTCTACTGCTCTTCTTTGGCCTAACATTGCTAGCGATTAAACTGAGAAAAAAACACAACAACATCCCTTTTTTCTTTTTTTCAATTTATATTTATATACATTAAAGTTTATATAATAACTAATCCGAGTTTTGCTAAAACAAGTAAAGAATTGAAATGCAATGGTTTGCTTGTAATTACTTGGGATTATGAGTCTGAAGAAAAGTTAAAAGATAAGAAAGTTAGGTTCATTCCTCTGTGGAAATGGTTGTTACAGAAATAATGTATTTATCTTCAGTTGTAAAATCATAGAAAGTACTGAAAAAAGTGTACAAAAGTCAAAAAATGAGTAAAAAATAATGATGATGTTTTCTGTGTATAAACGTTTAATTTTGTAAAGTTTTACTGTGCAAGGGCAAACTTTTTAAATTTGTTTTACCATATGCAGTATATGAATATTTCAGACATTAAACGAGTAGTCCAAGAACAAGAAAAAGAAAGAAATAAGCTTTTAACTACTGAAAAAATCATAGAAAGGGAAAGTGGAAAAGAAAAAGCGCTGAACGCACTTAAATTTCCAAACATTTTAGCAGTACTTGGGGTTAGAAGATGTGGAAAATCGGTTTTCTCGTGGCTTGTTTTAAACGGTAAAAAATATGGATACATAAACTTCGATGACGAGGCGTTATACGGAATTAGTACCCAAGACCTTAACCTTGTATTAAAAGCTTTTTATGAACTCTATGGAACAGATCTAGAATTTATAGTCTTAGATGAGATTCAAAACATTGTAGGGTGGGAATTGTTCGCTAACAGGTTGAGGAGAACGAAAAAAGTCATAGTTACAGGGAGCAACTCGAGAATTTTGTCTGGCGAGTTAGCAACACATTTAACTGGTAGGTACATAGACTTTACACTCTTTCCTTTTAGTTTTAGGGAGTTTTTAAATTACAATAATGTTTCTCTTGAAACACTGAAAGCTCACGAATATTCGACTGATACTCATGTGACTGCAGAGAAAATGCTTAAAGAATACATAGACAACGGGGGTTTTCCAGAAACATATAAATTCGGAAAAGACATAATAAAATCAATTTTTAGGGATGTCGTGACAAAGGATGTTATAAGAAGATACAGGATAAAAAATGTTAATACTGTAGAAGCCCTTGCAAAATACTTGGTTTCAAATTTTTCGAACGAAATAAGTTATAACAAATTGAAAAATATTTTTGAAATAAAAAAAGTTACTACGATAAAAAACTATGTTGGCTATTTCCAAGATGCCTATTTGATTTTTGTTCTAGAGCGTTTTTCCCCAAAACTTAAACAGCAGATGATAGCCCCTAAAAAGATTTACTGTATAGACACAGGAATTATTAATGTAATTTCCTTCAGGGAAACAGAAAATTTTGGAAAGCTCATGGAAAATTTAGTTTTGACAGAATTCCTAAGAAGGAGAAGTTATTGGCAAGATAAATTACAAATCTATTATTGGAAGGACCATTTTCAACATGAAGTAGACTTTGTTGCTAAAGAAGGTTTAAGAGTTAAGCAATTGGTTCAGGTTTGTTACAACGTTGAAGATTATAACACAAAAGAGAGAGAGATTAAATCTTTGTTAAAGGCAAGTAAAGAAATGAGATGTAATGATTTGCTTGTAATTACTTGGGATCATGAAGATGAGGAAGTTTTCAATAATAAGAAAATTAAATTTGTTCCTTTGTGGAAATGGTTGTTAGGATTATAATGGCTAAAATTTTTATCTAGTTTCTTCAAGGATATATTGAAGTACAAGCAATGTAATTGTTGTCATCATCCCGAAAGCCAGTCGCAGCATCAAAAATACTAAACGAAAGGGAACGCATAAAGGTTCCAGGTATACAATAATATCCTTTTTCCAATTGGTTTTTATTGACACGTTCTGATTCGGCTTTATACGAAGCCCTAGTTAGTTGTTCAAAATTCACTTTTATTTTAGTACATTTAAGTCTAAATGTTTTTAAAAAATATCCAGTATGACCCTGTATACCAGTAGCAACATATCCAGGACTACAACTGTTAATTTTGCCACCAGATTCTCCATTTGTTTCAGTGTTCCATGCGGAAACTGTTGTATCCAGAGCTCCAGTTATGTCAACACATTTAGCACTTAAATACCCGTCCCAGTAGTTAACACTACCGGATTGTGTTATTTTAACTGATACTCCTGCCATTGCATATCCGTTAGGACATTCAGCAATATGATCATAATCATCATGAGTTTCATCTGGACTTGTGATAATTTGAACTCTAGGTCCTACAAGACCTTCTGTAATTGTTGTTCCACCAACAATAACTTTTTTATCATTACCAGAACTATCAGAGTATATTCCTAACACGTCATTTGCTTCACTGTCTCCGTTAACTTGAAACCAGTAAACGTCGCCAGGAACTATGTAGGTTGCTGCGAATCGGTTGGCAGATGTTCTTATTTTTCCATTAACAGTAGTATCAGCACTCAAAGTTATTTTCTTAGTGTAAGTTGTTCCAGAAAGAGTTGGAAATTCAGCAGTTATAAACGATTCACTAGCAATTATACCACCAGCAGCATTTTTCGGGTATCCCCATAATGCCCATAATCTATTGCCGATAATAGAGTTGTCAGCATCAGCCCATATTGACCAAAGAGCACCACCTTGATCTGCAGAATTTTTAGTATTAATATCTAGTCTTGCATACCTGTTAGCATTTGAATTAATTCCTAATTCTCCTTTAAAAAAGTACTTTCCGGGGTCATAAAAAGTTCTATCAGCATCATTATCTCCACCTATTTGACTGGCAGGATGACCGGGGTCTGGTTGTGAAGATGAACTCCAAGCCAATGCTAGCATTAAATGGCCGAGTAGAATACCTGAACAAAGTACCATCGGTAGGATGAACAATAATTTTAGTTTCATGTTAAATATTATTCTTTTACTGTCTTTTAAAATTATTCTTTTTATTTCAATTTGCAAAATCGTTACTAAATCGATTTTATATAAATTATATTCACCTTTTTAAATAAAAAAACCAAATAAAATTTATGAAGAAGAAACAAAAATACTTGATTAAAAAATATTTGATTGTTTTATCTATAATCCTGCTGTTGTTGGTAATCATTTCAACTTTTATCTCTATCAAGTACCCAGGTCTACGTATTAGGTTGATTCCTCCAGGATACCCAAGCATTGAGTTCCCAACAACTACCGAAACAATACCTGGTGCCCTTTGTACTGGAGAAATACAATGCGAGAATTATCATGACTCCTTCATTTGCGAAGAAATTTGTGGGTGTAAATGGACTAGCTTTATGACATGCACTATTCCTTCAGGAGGAATGTCTAAAAGTTGTCAAGATATCCAAAACCCAACCGATTGTAATGCTTGTGGTTGTACTTGGAGGAGTAAGCCGATATCAGTATCAACAACTGGTCTTACCTGTAGAGTTACGAATAATGCTCCTTGTGATAGTGATGAAAAACAGATTTTCAGTATGTCGGATACGAAAAATGCAATGGCAGGGATAGCCACTGCTTACAACAATATAGTATGCTGTAAAGGTGTAACTGGTTTAGGAAATAGTTGTAGTGATCCAAATCCTGCAGTGGTTTTAAAACTTTCTTCTAATAAAAATGCTCATGTTGCGTATAAAGGTTCAACAAACACAAATTATGGTATTCCAGTTTGTATTTCAGGACCAAACTCAGGAGTGGATTGTGGTTATTACAATAACTGTCCTACTGATTATGTTATTTTAGCTTCTGTTAATGATGTAAGTAATACTTTCACGAATGCCCATGTAGGGGATCAATCGGCTTACAGTAATAAAATCTGTTGTTATGTTCCTAGTGGAACTATTACGACGACTCCTGGTGGTACTACGACAACGACTATACCTCAAAATTGTCAAATCTTATTAAACATTTTAGACGCAGCGTGGACTTCATGGTGTGTTAATCCTAGTTATTCTCACCCAAAATGGTATAACATGACTGGGAATTATTATAATTATGTTGCTGATGTTACCAGGGATAAAATAGTTGATATTAGTGATAACTATCAGATTGCCAATAATATGAATAATGATGCATGGTGTTTGGATAAATTAGATGATCCTGATTCTTGTGCTTCTGGAGTTACGACGACAACGACGACTTCAACGACTACGACTAGTAGTAGCACAACGACTACTACTTCTACAACGACGACAAGTACTAGTACAACAACGACTACTGTATGGTCAATATGTCATTCTTTAAGTGGGTCTGATTGTACGGCAAGATCAGGTTGTTGTTGGAGTGGTTTCTGGCAAGTATGTAAGGCTACGGGTGAATGGGGTTTCCACGAATTAGCTTGTCAAAGACATGTTTCAGACCCAGGATGCGGTGGTGTTGACTGCTGTTATCATTGTCCAAACGATGCTTTAGATTGTTATCGCTGTGATAAAACAAGTCCAAATAAAGACGGTGAAGGGTGGGTTAATGAATGCGATAACGGAGTAGTTTCACATGATTCTGCTTGTACGTGTAAAGATTACAGAGTTCCTAGTAATAACTGTAATCCTTATTGTTTTGTTGTAACTACGACTACTAGTACAACGACGACTACACCTACTTCTACGACGACAACGACTGGGGGCACTACGACTTCAACAACAATTCAAGACTGTTCATCATTTACTAATGCCTGTAAGATAGATTGTGGAGGAATTTTGACTGGTAGATCAATGACCGCAAAAGAATACTTTGAATTAAACCT
>CAZRNP010000004.1:0-44392 GCA_964601485.1 uncultured archaeon | reverse complement strand
TATAAAAAGAAAGCCAACATCCAGGGTATAGCAACTATATCGATCCACATACCCCATTGAGTCATGTATCCTAAATGCACTATTTGAAAGACAGCCGATATAGCAGCCAAAGCAGCACAAGCCGAAATCTCATAAGTTTTCATTTTAAAACCTCCACAACAATTTCATCACCATTTTTTAAATCTAATTTTTTTCTCAATTCAAATTGTGATATTATTTCGAGAATGTTTGATCCATAGTGACTTCTTTCTGGGATTATAATACTCGCATTAACATCGTTTACCTTACATTTGAAACATTCTATAGGGCCGAATATTCTGTCATCTTTTTTAAATCCCTCTATCTTTATGCCGTTCATCCTTTGCAAATTTTCCTTCACTCCCTCTTCGTCTAAAATTACGTTTAAAGTTCCAGGAAAAGGCATGAAATCGAGTTGATTTTTAATTTTTTTTCTGTACTCGCCCAAGCCAAGGTAGTACTTCCCATCTTTTAGACCATCGACTACTTTACCTTTTATCTTGAATTCCTTCTCTTTTGTAAAAACCTCTTTAAAATCAGTGTTGAAATCGTTCAGCAATTTTTTGCCTTTTTGCGTTATGATAACCATGTACCCTCTTATACCTTCTTCTCTGTTTATTAACCCATTCTTTGTTAATTTTGTTAAAATTCTGCTTACTGTTTGTTGGGGAATTTTTAGTTCTTTGCCTATTTCTATCGTAGTTATTGTGGTCTTTTTACTTAGGGCACCTTTTTTACTCAGAGCTATAAGAATTTTCAATTCTTTCATAATTTTATTCTTTGACGAGTTAACTACTTAAAACTAAGTTAACTACTCAAAAATGAGTTAATTGGGCTGCTGTTATCTTTAAGGAATAAGATAATTTCTACTTTCTCTTTAACATCATCTTCTCTGCATTCTCTATGTCTTTTGCCGTATCGATTGCCAACCAAAAAGCTCCTTCCCTCAGTTTAAAAGCTAACAATTTCTTGTCTTTGACTAGTTTAGGATAAACATCATACTCTATCATTCCCTCTCCTGGGAAAAGTTTTATGCTCTCTTGAGGGAAGATTGTTATACCTGCGTTAATCCAGAAATTGAGGATAGGTTTTTCTCTGAAATCGATGACCCTATCTCCTTCAATCTCTATAACACCGTATGGTGAAACGGGTTGAGTTAATGCTAATATTGGGTTTTTTGTATCGTTGAACATCTGTAACATCTTCTGGAAGTTGAACGTGAATATGTTATCCCCGTTAGTGACTATGAAATCATCATGTATTAATTTCTCAGCATTCTTTATCGCACCAGCAGTTCCCAAAGGCTTAGTCTCAACAGAATGTTCCAAATTAGGATACTTTTTCTCGAACATATCACTTTTGTATCCTGTACAAAGTGTTATATCAGTTATCCCATGTCTCTTGAAGAAATCAATCTGGTATTCTATCACAGGTTTACCGAGTACTTGTAACAGGGGTTTTGGCGTTTCATCTGTAATCGGTTTTAGTCTTTTCCCTAACCCACCACACAAAATCAACACTTGCATTAAACCACCCCTCCATTATCTAATGAATAAATTTTCACTTATTTTTAAATAATTTTGTTTTTTTATATTAATCCTTCTTTCCATAACCATGTCTTAATAATTTTTCCATCAAATCTTTCTTCTTCTCTGGAGATAACATTATTTCATTTTCTTTAATGATGTAACTTTTTTCGTTGACAATCATCATCTTATTCGGTTCTAAATCTCTTGTCAACATCACACCAGGCCCGATTACGCTGTTTGGGCCGACCTTTACTCCAGGCATAATACAAGAGTTTATACCAGTTTTACAATCATTTCCCATTATGACTCCCAGCTTGTCCAATCCAGATTCACTCTTCATGCCTTTTACGTAAACTTTTATCGGTTGCTCATCAAACCTGAAGTTTGCAGTTACAGTTCCAGCACCGAAAGAACAGTTATCGGATATGATAGAATCACCGATATAAGACATATGAAACCAACAGTTGTCGGCTATGTATGAATGCTTTACTTCTGTTGAATAACCGACGACACAGTTGGCCCCTATATGACTGGAATTCCATATGAGAGCATTGTTACCAATAACTGTGTTTTCCCCTATATAACAAGGGCCACGTATTACAGCATTCTCAAGTACACGAACATTATCTTCAATTATAACTCCACCGTAAATCTTTGCCTTTTTCGATATCTTTGCACTCTTAGAGATCTTAGGAGTTTTTATGTCGCCTAAAAAATATCTAGCAGCATCAAAAATATCCCAAGGGTACTTTATCGCACGCCAAAAACCGTCATAATTGACAACTTTAATCTTATGACCGCCCTCAACCATTTTACTTATTGCACATTCGTAAACGTCATCATTCCCACTTCTCGTTTTCTCTAAAAATTCTAAGAGAGCGGATGTATTTTTATGAAGATGTATGACTATGTTTACTAGGTTACTGGGTTCATTGCCTTCTCCAGGTTTTTCATGAATTTTAACAAGTTCATTTTTTTCATTGATTTGTAAATAACCACCAGGAAAATAAGAACCGACTTTATAGCCTATAATGTAAGATTCATAATCCCCTTTCTTGTGCTCACCAAGAATTTTTCTGTAGACAGATTGATCAAAAATGTCGTTTGGGTTTATCAAGATTATTTCATCGTTCTTAATAACATCCTTAGCACTCAGAATAGCATCAGCCATACCGTTTGGTTCTTGTTGTATAACGAATTCTATCTTGGCATTGATACTTTTACACAATTCTTTTATCTTTTCTATGTTTAATGGGTTGCCAACGGCGATAAATTCCTTAAAACCTGCTTTTTTTGCTAGTTCAACTTGATGTTCCAGCAGAGTTTTACCCAGAAATTTAAGCATGAACTTGTCTTCAGTCAACGGGAACATCCTTTTTCCTATACCACCGCATAAAAACACTATTTTCATACACTCACCATGAAACCCCATAAGGCATGTATACTTAAATAAATAACCATTATTCCATTTTATAAACTTTTTATGGTCTTTTAACTATAATTATCTTTATGACAAAAGAATATGAGATTTCCGAAAGATATTTTTATTTGCCCGATTCTGAGTTTACTGAAATAATGAGGATGGCAGGAGAAAAAAAAGACATCATTTCTCTAGGTCCGGGTGAACCAGACTTCACAACGCCAAAACATATAATCGAATTTGCTAAGAGGAAACTTGATGAAGGTTATACTCATTATTCGCCGCCTGTAGGCAGGTCAGATACTAGAGAAGCAGTAGCAAATAAATTGAAGAAGGAAAACAAAATTAAAGTCGATCCTGAAGAGATAATCGTTACTTGTGGTTCTCAGGAGGCATTATTCTTAGGTATTCTGGCGTTGATCGATCCTGGAGAAAAAGTGCTTGTTCCCGACCCAAGTTTTCTTGCTTACATTCCGATGGTTGAAACCATAACCGGTGTTCCTGTTTCCGTGCCACTGCTAGAAAAGGATGGTTTTGAGTTCGATCCAGATAAAGTCAGACAGCTTATAGACAAGAGGACCAGAATTTTAATCATAAACACACCAGGAAACCCGACAGGAAGAATATTGAAGAAAAAGACTCTAGAAGAATTGGCTGATATAGCTATTGAGAATAATCTGATCATATTCTCAGATGAAGCTTATGAAAAATTTGTTTATGAGAAAAACAAACACATCAGTATCGGTAGTTTAAACGGAATGAAAGACCATGTCGTGACTTTTCATTCTTTCTCTAAGACTTATGCGATGCCTGGTTGGCGTGTAGGGTATGCAGCTGGACCAAAAGAATTAATAAAATCGATGACAAGGATCCACATGTATTCTGCCCTTTGTGCGCCAACGATTTCTCAACTTGCTGCTATTGAGGCATTAAACGGCAATCAAAAATGCGTTGAATACATGAGAAGAGAGTATGACAGGAGGAGAAAACTCATCGTAAGAAGAATAAAAGAAATTCCTAAGATGAGTTGTCTAGAACCAGAAGGAGCTTTCTATGTTTTTCCGAACATAAAGGCGATGAAGATGAAATCGACTGAAGTTGTTAGATTGTTCTTGAAAGAAGCAAGTGTTTTGACTGTTCCTGGATCTGAGTTCGGAAGGTATGGTGAAGGTTATATTAGAATGAGTTATGCTACTTCTTATGAGAAAATTGATGAAGCGATGAACAGGATAGAGAAAGTAGTAAGAAAGTTATAAATTATTTTTTGGGAAATGTTATGACTGAAGAAATATTCGATGTAGTCAATGAAGAAGACAAGATCATTGGAAAAGCTACCAGAAAGGAAGTTCATAAGAAAAAATTGATCCATAGGAGTGTGATGTTCTTCATATTCGATAAAAAAGGTAGGGTTCTTGTCACTCAAAGAACAAGAGCAAAGGATATGTTTCCCGAATACTGGAGCATAACTCTAGGTGGACATGTCAGTTCTGGGGAGACTTATGAAGAGGCTGTTGCTAGAGAAGCGTGGGAAGAAGCAAAGGTAAAAGAGAAACCTTTCTTTATCACGTCTTTCAAGAAGAGAATACCTGAAGAAAAAGAAAATTCTATGATATATAGCTTTGTAACCAGTCAAAAGCCCGAACTAGATAAGAATGAATTGAAAAGAGGGAAATTCATGACAATTAAAGAAATAAAAGAAAAAATTAAGAATGAAAAATTCCTTCCAGAGACTGATTTCTTACTTAAAGTTATTAAAAAATTATCTTAAATTATTAATATCAACTTTCATTTTCTTGTATAGGATTTGTGTCACTTGTTGTTGCACTATTTTCATCCTCTGATTTTTCATCCGGATGATTTTTATTCGAATTCATCTTCTTAATCAACACGATTATCGACAAAACTATTACTATTATTAACAGAATAAACCAGTATCCTAAAGAATAAACCCCACTTGAAAATAATCCTGTCATTCCCAATGTACCTGGAATAGTTGTCGTAACAGATGCTATTTTTTCAGTATTTGAAGTATTATTAATTGAGATTGTTGTTTGAGGAACCACAGTTGTAGTTGTTATAATAGTAGTTGTCTTGACATTGTTTGTTCCACTTCCACTACTTTCACTTCCTCCATTATTACCACCGTTAGAAACAGTTGTTGTTGTCGAATGACCTCCGCCACATACTCCTTCATCTACAGAGCCATCACAATTATCATCTATTCCGTTACAAGTCTCTGTTTGAGGAGCCACTTCACCATCACAATTACTCCATGCTCCATTTGTACAAGTTCTAATACCAGCTTTACAAATTCCTTTACCCAATGTTCCTGCTGGACCTGTATAACAAGATTCTGCAAAATTGTCTATTATCCCATCACAGTTATCGTCTATTCCGTTACACAATTCTGGATTCCCAGGATTAATGTTTGGATTACTTTCATCACAATCCACAGTATAATTATAACCATCATTATCACAATCTGTGCAACTAAGAGTCAAATCTAGATAAATACCATCAGTAGAATTACAATATTGGACAGGTTCATTGACAAATACATTTCTATACTTAAATCTTATATTTGATCCTGCAGCATCAACAATTATTGAATAAGTTCCAAAACCTGCTTCTTGTGTTGCAGTAGCCAAGTATGTCCCATCTGCATTATTATGGGCAGTAACATAAACACCATTAGCAGAATTACCATTAAATTTTACCTTCCCCATAAAAAAACAGGGCTCATTTACAGCTAGAACTGTTGAAAAAGTTAGAAGTGATACTAAAATGGAAATTGTGATGATTATTTTTTCTCTTTTCATTTTTATCACTTCAAATTTAACTTGGTAAACTTCCGCAATTAGCAGTTGTTATCTCCAGCCTATCTTCTATATTCATATATATGTAGTATGGCAGACTTTGTTGATCATCGAATAATTTTAGTGTGGAATATTCTGGATAATCTGGGTCGAATACTTTCCAATCTGTACCGTTGAAGTACCAAATAATATTAAATTTAGCTCCTCCTCCATTGTAGAGTGAAGTTAGTACATTTGCTACAGGGTAGGTTCCACTACTTCCACATATATCATCTAGCATTCTTTTTGGTAGGAAGAATGTATTCCATCCAGTGCTCCAGTAGTGACCATAATCTGGTATTGATAAATTATAACTTCCTGATGTATCTATGTAAAATACTACCGTCTTTGAACTATCCATCTTGTTTCCAGCCATATCTTCACACATGACATGATAGACTTTTAACCCATCTGTCAATGTTCCTAAATCGACTAGGTGACTTGTCGTTCCTGAACCGCTCATTTCAACCATCGTTGAATAATCGTCATCAATTCCGTACTTGCAGACAGATGGTTCATTCGTTGTTGCAGTTAAATTAATCTTATTATAATTGATAACACCACTTGGGCCTGAAGCCAATAATTCAGGTGGTGTAAAGTCTGTTTTTATTTCTGACCCCTTTTCAACTGTTAATTGAGCTGAATGACCAGCATTGTCTTCAACATGGATTGTAATGTTGGCATTACCAAACACTAAACAACTTCCAGTCTTGGTGTCAGAGTTAAAACTGCATAAATTCAACCCGCCACTATAAGTTGGCGTCAATAAACCTGAACTCTTTACTCCATCATCTATTGAATAATCAAACCACCAACCTATTGGACCCCAACTTGATTGTGAGTTCTCAGTTATGATTGGTGTTATTGTATCGACAAACACGTCAAAGAAACTTGATATTGTCTCATGACCTGCTGCATCATATGCTTTTACTTGATATTCATGACTTCCTTCAGACATTGAACTTCTTGATAATACGTTGCTGATGCCAGTGTATGCCAATGTTCCATCTTCGTATAACTCATACCTGTCAAAGTTAGTGTCTGTACCACCATTCCAGTTTATATTATAATTACCGTTTGTGTCGTAGATTGGATTCTCTATGTTTGTTCCGTATATCGTTAATGCTGAAGGTGAAATTGTATCAATAGTTAGACTGTCTGTGTTGCTCCACTCACTTGCATGTCCAGCTTTGTCAAAAGATTTTACTTTTGCTGTGTGCGCTCCTTCTAACAAATTAATCGTGTAAGATTCATAACCACTTTCTGGACTTGTAGATACTGTGTAACCAATTCCATCAATATCTATTATGTAATGATCTAAACCTGAACCTGAATCAGATGATACTTGCCATTTCCATGTTACACTATTTTGAGTAACATAGTTTCCTGATGGTATGTGTATCAAATCTGATGGTGTTGTAGGTGAATTGTTATCTATTATGAAAGGTACGTTTGTTGAGGTCGTTTGTTTACCAACGTTATCAGTTGCAACAGCATATGCATGATGTACACCGTCTGGGAATGAAGTACTATCTAAATTACATTGCCATGTCCCATCTATTAATGTTGCATTACAATCCCAAACAACACTTGAAACATATATTTTTACATTATCAATTCCACTGACATAATCTGTTGCCAATGCTTTCAATGTGATAGTTCCTTGTACTATGTCATCCTTAATTGGGTTTAAGACATAAACCCCTTCAGGTGCGCCATTGTCAACAATAACTATAACTTCTTCTGAATACCCTGTGTTATCTGCAAAGTCTGTTGCTCTTGCTATTATACCATAAGCCATTCCATCTGTTTCTGTTGTAGTGTCCCAATCATAACAATATGTAGATGGGTTACAATACCAGACATCTTTCCATGTTTGACCATTGTCTGTTGAAATTTTTATTGAGCTTGCATCTAGATTAGCATCGTCCACTTGGGCTGTTACTTGTAGAGATCCTTTAACAAATTGATTTTGTGCTGGTATAATTATCGAAAGTGTTGGAACAACTGTATCTACATTAACATTTACTGTATCTGAACCAAGGTTTCCTGCGTTGTCAGCAATTTCGACTTTCAATGCATGTGTTCCTTGTGGGAAGTCTGTATCTTGCGGAATTATTATAGTCCCTGAACATTTTCTATCAACATTACTATAAGGAACTATTCCTAGTGATATTCCTCCGATTGTTACATAGCATGGAGTTCCAGAAGTTATCGTTGATGTTACATCTCCATCGTTTGAATCAATAACATCAGCACTGAAGTAAACTTGTTCTCCTCCGAATAAAGTTCCTTCTTCAGGAGTTGTTATATTAACTTCAGGTGCATGATTATCAATACCAATCTTTGGCAAGTTCCAGATTGTAACGATATCTTGCATGACATCTGCTACACATTTAGGTGCGCACATATCATAGACATCGCAACCACATCTTTCAAAAACTGCCCTCAATATTTCAGCAAGACTACCTGCTTCGTTTCCAAGATTATCTTTTGCTCTAACAACAAGTATTGTTACTCCGTCAGGTATTTCACTCCCTTCAGGAATTGTAGCATAACCCTGACATTCCTTTGCGTCTGCATTGTACATGAATGTACCTTCTGTGTTTAGTTGTACGATTCTTGACTCAGGTAGTATGTCTAATAAATAAGCATAACATTGTGTACCATCTTCTATTCCGACTGCACATTCTTTCCCGAGAGGATTACAATCATGTCCACATGGACTTTTTTTACCATCTAAGTCCTCAACTAGTGTGGCAATTGGCATATCTTCTCCTTCAGAATACCATCCATCCACAGGCTTTAATATCAAGACGTGTGGTGGCGTATCGTCAACTTTGTGATCTTGAGTATGTAATTGTTCTGTGTTTCCTAGAGCATCAACAGCATACCACTTTAATGTATGCAAGCATTCTCCATTTAAGTAAATAGTAGTTCCAAGCTTGCAGTCTTGATCTGTGTATATAGTATCACTGTTAACTAAACTATCAACAACATTATCACAGTTAGAGTCATACCAATCTTCAAAGTATAACGTAGTATGACCTGATGCACATGGATATTCTTTGTCAACAGTTGTCAATGTTATTGGAGTGTTTGATGTTACCCAATAATCATTCTCTCCCCATTTTGGATCGCCTACTGTCTTTGTTGTATTTGGTGCTTCAGTATCGACTCTCTCGATTTGAGTATGAGTTTGTTCTGTATTACTTAATGAATCATTACAGAACCATTCAAGTGTATGTTTTGAATCTTCATCGTATTGAATTGGAGCAGTATATTCTGTCCAGTCCTGATGAAGTACATCATCAACAAAATACCTGTAATAAATCTTCTGATGGTCTACTGGATGTGGATCTTGATCTGAACAACTCAAAACTATCTTCGTGTCCTGAGTTATATAATTATCACAAACTGTTTCGTTAGAACAGTTTAATTGACTGCATGGTATATTAATACCATCAAATATCTTTGAAGATGTTGGTGCTTTATTATCAACAACATCTATTTCTGAGTATGGTGTTTGATCAGTTCCATTAGTATTCCCTAAAGCATCAACACAGTAGTATTCAACTACATGTCTAGAATCTTCAGGAATGTAAAATGTTACTTGACTGCTTTCCTGTGTAAATGTAGGTTGAGTTTCCCCATCAATGTAATATCTGTAGTAAATATTAACCCGGTTAACTGGGTGTGGAATTTGATCTGTACATGTCAAGGTTATCGGTGTTTGACTTGTTATATATAAATCACAATTTTCTCCTGCTTCACATGCATGTTTTGGATCACCCACTTCTTTACTAACTTCAGGTGGTGTGTTATCAACATAAACACATTGTTTCTTAATTATCTCAGTTTTATTAACGTTATCAACAGAGTAGTATTCTATCAAGTGACAAGATTCTTGTCCTATTGTGAAAGGTGTTGTTGTATAAGCATTCCAATCGCCTGAACCTGTTTGTTGCTGACATACAGAATCACTTTCGCATGGATCATTGCTTCCAAGTAAAGTTACTCTATATTTTGTTTCTTTTATTCCTGATTTGTGAATACCTGTGTCATTAACTGTTAATGTTATTGGAGTTTGAGATGTAATCCACTTTGGATATCCACCTGTCACTGCTTCAACTAATGGAGTACCATATGTTTTTGTTGTTGTAGGTGGTGTCTTATCAACTATGAATTTTTCAACATCAGTTTCTTCATTTCCTAAAATATCTTTACATGTTATAGTCAAGATATGTGTTGATTCCTCTGGGAAGTTTATGTCAAATGGCGGAACCACATTTGTCTGACCTGTTCCAATCTTTGTTCCATCTGTTACTGTATAATCCCAGTCACATGTGACATGATCCGATGGATGTGGGTCTAGATCTGTTGATTCTACATGAATTTGTGTTACTCCATCTATGAAACAATTATCATCCATGCTCTGAGGTGGACAATCACCGTGTTGTGGACCAACAATTGTTTTTATTAAGTTTGGTTTCTGCGTATCAACAATATCATATTCAACATGAGTTGTTTCATTATTACCTAATTCGTCAACACAGTACCATTCTAGTATGTGAGCTGAATCCTCAGTTTTGTTAAATGTTACATTATCATTTTCTACAACTGTCCATCTAGGTGCTTCTTCACCAACAAGATAATCTCTGTACCATATTTCAACATGGTCAACTGGATGAGGTTGACCGTCAGTACATGTTAATGTTATTGGAGTATTTTGCGTAATGAAATAACAACCATCTGAAGGTATTCCTGTTTGATAATATTCCATTGCTTCAGTTTCTGTACATACATGTTTTGGCTCACCTAATGCTTTACTTGAATTAGGGGCTTGTGTATCGACAATGTCAATTTCTTTGTGTGGATTCTCAGCTGTGCCTTGACTGTTGCCTAATGCGTCAACACAGTAGAATTCTAAAACATGTTCTGAATCCTCTGTTTTATAAATGTCAACGTAACCTCCTGGAACTGCTGTGTATGACGGAGCTGTTTGTCCAATCAAATAATCTCTATAGTATAAAACCACATTATCTACTGGATGTGGCATTACATCATCACAATCTAATGTTATCTTAGTGTTTTGTGTTATGTACCAGCATCCATAATCAGGATTGCCATATTGTGTTTTTTCATCAACAGTACATTCATGCTTTGGTGTATCAACAGTCTTTACTATTTCAGGTGGTGTATTCTCAACATAAACACATTGTTTCTTTATAGGTTCTTTATTACCTAAAATATCAACACTGTAGTATTCTATCAAGTGACATGATTCTTCAGGTTTGTAGAATGGTTCTAAATATTCATTCCATTTTGAAGCAGGATTTCCACTCTTAGGTGTTGGTGTTCCTGCAGTGAAATCTACAGCATTATTGTTTGTGTCTGTATGCATTTCATTTCTTGATAATGATTGACCTGGAATTACATCTTGTGCAGGTAAAGTTTCAAAATACGCAGGATTTCCAAGAGGACCATAACCAAGCAAGTCTACTATAATATCTGGACCTCCAGTCTTCACAAGTTTGACTGCATCTGGGCCATTCTGGAAGTCTGCAGCTGGAGTAACCATATCTGCAATTCCAACATATATAGATGAAGGCATTGTGATAAGGAAGAATCCATTCTCATCAGTCTCGTAACCATCTAAAATTATTGGGTTGTACTCTAAACCATTTGCTCCATTTATACCAACAACTTTGTAGCCATCAAGATCAAAGTTTGCAGGCCCGAATAATTCTATAAATGAATCATAATCCGAACCAACAGTATCATAATAAATCTCATTAATAACTAAATTAGGCTGAACAGGTTCAGCTTCTTGACATAAACTTTGGTCAGCACAGTATATCTCATCAACTAAAGTATTTCTCCAATATGTTTTATCCACACCAACTGCGCAAATTTGTCCACCATCAATTGATGACATGTAGATTGGTGTCTGTGAAGTTATCCACTTTGGATATCCACCATCAGTTTCAACTAATGGTTGCCCATAAGTCTTTGTTGTTTCTGGTGGCGTAGTATCTACTTTGTCTATTTCAATTTGAGTTGATTCAGTATTACCTAATTCATCAACACAATAATATTCCAATGTGTGAATTGAGTCTTCTGGGAAAGTAAATTGTACATAACCATTGCTTGTTGTTAAATCAACCCAATTTCCATCATCAACTTTGTATTTAGCATAAAGTGTGACATGGTCAACTGGATGTGGATCTTGGTCTGAACAACTTAATGTTATTGGAGTCTGTTGTGTTATCCAATAATCAAATCCACTTCCTTGTAACTTTGGTTCACCAACAGTCTTTGTCGTGACTGGTGACACTGTATCTACAATATCAAGTTCAAAATGATGAGTTTCTTCCCAGTTACAACCATCTGTTGACCAGTATTCAATCAAATGATAAGAATCTTTAGTCAAATTGAGTGTTATTGGTTGGTTTACTACACTTTGTCCTTCGGTATCAGGAGTCCATGAAATTCCATCATAACTCCAATAAATCTTATAGTGTATTAAAACATTATCTGCATGTTCGCCAGTTCCTTGTGGATCTGGGTCAGTTGCAGTTAAGGTTACTGTTGTTCCTTGTTTTACATAATAGCAACCATCTGTTATTGTTTGTCCATTCATTTGTGTTATGTCACAATCAACTTTGTTACCGTTAGTAGGATTGAGTTGTTTTGTTGTGACCGGAGCCGTTGTATCTCTTATGAAAGAAACAACAGAACATTCTGAAATTTTACCCCAGTTTTCAGCTGTATCTTTACCCCTGATTTTTATGTAGTGTGTCCCGTCTTCTAATTGACTTGTATCAACGAGAGCACCTATGACACCACATTTCCAAGAGTCTACTCTTGTAAAGTTGTATAGGGTATCCATCCAGTAACCGCTCCATGGTGCTGGAATAGGGGGTATTGTCTTATCTATGAAGTATTCCCCGCCTTGTATTTTTGATTCTTGATCACAAACACTTGCATTTAACCATGCATTATTTCCACAGATTAAGTATTCATCTGGGTACAATTGATTATCCATATAAATGTCAGTAGGACAATCTGGTGGGATTATATCAGTTTCATAGTAAGCACATTCACAATTACCCCAGTTGTTTGCAACATCCTGAGATTGTATACAAATATAATTTAAACCATCGAAGAAATATTGAACATTATTTTTCTTTATATCTTCTACTTTTTCGTCAAAGTTTCCATCTGTTACATCCATTGATGTGCCTGTTCCTGCGAAACCACAAGAACCTAAACCATGACCGACAAAATATTCAGATTTCTTTATGTTTGAACATACATCGGTTGTTAAAGCTGTTGTATTGAAATTTCCGTTGTTGTAATATGGATCAACTATAACGTTTGATGTGACTGGACCGATTGTATCGCTGAATGTATTTACGCATCCTCTGTTGACATCACAAACATCGATTGTACAAGGATCATTGTCATCACAAACAGAATTGTCTGGTGTGTGAGAACAACCAGTTACAGGATCGCATGAATCGATTGTGCATGCAATCTGGTCATCACAATTTTGTTGAGAATAATAACAAGTACAATCGCCTTGACATTGTCCATTAGAATAGAAAACATTACTTATACATTTATTATTGCATGGGTTTTGTGCATCACATTCTGCACCACATTGTGTCTTATCACATGTATGAGTTATAGTTGTATCTCCCTGTGTACATGAATCAGTATTCTCATCACATACACTCGTAAAAGCATCTCTAAAGTCCCATGTAGGATGATAATCGTCAGGGTTGTTATCGCATGTTGCTACTCCACAAGTGTTGTTAGCAGAACAATCTCGATCTGTTAATTTAACACAGTTTCCAGAACCATCACAATGATCTGTTGCTGAGCACCATAAACCATCATCACAAGGAGTGCTTAAAGGAGATTTTTCATCAACAGGACAAACGTCATTTATACCGTCACAAAATTCTGCTACATCACATACATCTACAGCAGATTTACATACAGCAGTTGATTTAACGTCATCTGGACAAGCTGCACTTGAGCCTGTACATTTTTCTTCTAAGTCACATTCTCCCGCGGATGCTCTACATTCTACTGTGTCTGGTAAGAATGAATCAGCAGGACAATCATTACTTCGACCGTCACAATATTCGGCCTCATCACAATCCCCTGCTATATCTCTACATACAGCAGTTGATTTAACGTCATCTGGACAAACTGCACTTGAGCCCGTACATTTTTCTTCTAAGTCACATAACCCTTGAGAAGGTCCACATACTGTTTGATCTGATTTAAATTGTTGTTCACATAGATTTTGCGCATTACAAAATCCGTCAGCACAAGCTGTATTTAAAGAACTGCAATCAGAATTGCTTGTGCATGATTTAACATTGAATGCAACGCAATAGAATGTATCACCATCTATTATAGACTGACTATCAAGATTATCATAATTATCATAATTGAGAACATCTCCATCACAGTAAAATTCAGCAGTTACATCACTACCGCCAACGCCCGTAAATTGAAGATATCCTAGTTTTAGTGCTTCTCTGAACCAAAGACTGCTATCTGCCTTACTTATAACAACACTTGTTCTTCCATTTGCATTAGTTGGACCAAAAGTATTCCATCCAGGTGCATATTCTAAATTATCTCCTGGGTTGGCTCCGCCAAAACTCCATTGGAAATACCAATCTGGTGCCAATCCACAGTCATTAGGATGAGCATTCACATAATTTTGAGCAGTGTTAGCATCTATGTAAGTACTTGTTCCGCTCCAGTTAGGCAGATCATCTTCACTGTTGCATACTATTTTATCAGCAACGATTGTTATACATGGTTTGCAGTCAGGATCAGCACAATCAGTATAACCATCTCCATCGTTATCTATTTCATCATTGCAGATTTCTGGGGGAGTAGTTCCTACACATTGACAATCATTATTACATGTCTGTCCTTCAGGACAAGCGTGTGTTGCATCACATTGCGCTCCACACTCTCCTACTGTACAGACTGGTGCATTTACATAATTACAAGAACAATTAGAATAGCAGTGCCTATGAGAGGAATGTTTATATCCAAGACAGTCACAATCACTGTCACTACCACATACAGCCCCACATGAATCTTTTACACAAGCTGCTTGTGTGCCACATGTACAGTTATTCTTGCAATCTCCTAAAAATGTTTGTGTTCCAGAACATCCACCATTGAGACAATCAGAATCTTGGTCGCATGTTGCACTACAGGTTCTTACAGAACCCCCTTGACTTGGATAACCATCGTTTGAATCTGCATCTGCACAGACTCTATTATCATATAGACAATAACCTGGGCACAAAGACTGACTACAAGTGTTGGGGGTACCAGAATACCAATAACTTCCATCACATCTATTATAACATGGGTCATTATTGCTACAAGCAATGTTACTACACTTAATATCATCAGTAAAAATCGTCTGGGCAGAATTGGTTCCATCATTTGCATCAACAGTATAAGTTCCTTGTATACCATTCAAATTATATTGATAAACAAAAGTTCCTTCTATATCAGAAGTTTGTAATCCATTTAAGAATCTAGGATAACATGAAACTGCATTACATGTTTCAGTGACGAAATCTGGTCTAGTCACAGTAATGTCAATTTGAGAAAAAGGATTGAATCCATTTCCATGTATAGATACAATTTCTCCAGGTCCGAAATCAGTTTTATCATTTCCTGTAGAATCAGTTGTCCAAATCGTTGCAACAGGACCATTAGCGATAGTAGGAACAACACTTGCGATGAATATTACTAACCCTATTAGGACAGCAGCTAAGAGAGAAATTTTAATCGCAACAAAACTTTTATTAGAAATGTGCAATTTATTTTCTCTCATCAATTCCCACCATCCTTAATTTTCATACTAAACAGAAATGTTACTACTACTAAATGTTAAATACTTTACTACAGTGGGGTTTAAAAACTTAACTCTCAAATTTGATAGAAAATGATTTTCTATTTGATAGAAAAATTACAATTTTTTTCGATAGAAACGTGTTTTATCTATTATATACTATGTTTGTTCCTTTACAGATAACTTGATAAATCCTAAGATTTCTATTAAATTCTGTGTTGAAAACAAAATCAGACGATCTAAAAGACAAGAAAATAGTAGTTTGTGTAACTGGTAGCGTAGCAGCGATCGAAAGCCCAAAACTAGTTAGAGAATTAAGGAGAATGGGTGCAAAAGTTCATTGTGCTATGTCAGATAATGCTCATCAGATTATTCATCCTCATGTTTTAGAATGGGCTTCTGAGAATGATGTTATCACAAGTATCAGTGGAAAAGTTGAGCATATAAAAATGGCTGGTGAGGTTCCTGATAAAGCAGATTTAATTCTAATCGCACCTGCTACTTCTAACACTATTGGAAAGATTGCAAATGGTATAGATGATACGCTCGTTACCACTATCACTACTACTGCATTCGGTTCTAAGATTCCTATTGTTATTGTTCCAGCAATGCATCTAAGTATGTATAACCACCCTATTGTTCAAGAAAACATAAACAAATTGAAAAAATATGGTGTAGACTTCATCCAACCTAGAATAGAAGAAAATAAGGCAAAATTCCCAGAAATACAGGAGATAATAAACCACATTATCTTAAAATTTGCACAAAAAGATTTGAAGGGAAAAAAGATTCTTGTTACTGCAGGGCCGACAATTGAAGACATAGACGCTGTAAGGTATATCAGTAACAGAAGTTCTGGGAAGATGGGTGTATGGTTAGCGGAAGAGGCTTATA
The DNA here is from genome assembly GCA_964601485.1 of uncultured archaeon. Taxonomy (GTDB): domain Archaea; phylum Aenigmatarchaeota; class Aenigmatarchaeia; order CG10238-14; family CG10238-14; genus JASEGC01. The sequence continues at coordinate 27,769 of CAZRNP010000004.1, read as the reverse complement.
AAAGAGGCGCTGATGTAACCTTGATTAGGGGAAATACGACTGTTGAACCAATGTATCCATTTAAAGACATCAAAGTAAGGTCTGCGAATGATATGTTTAAGGCAATAAAAGATAACATAAAAGTTAACGTAGTAATTCATGCAGCTGCGGTTTCTGATTATACAACAGACAAGAAAGATGAAAAAATTTCTTCTGAAGACAAGATAAACTTGGAGTTGTTACCCACAACAAAAATATTTGAGAGGATTAAAAACATGAATAAAAATTTATTTTTAATTGGCTTTAAGGCAGAATACAAAAAAACCAAAAAGGAATTGATTGAAAAAGCATACAAGAAATTGAAAATTGCTAAAGCAGATTTGATAGTTTCTAATGATGTAGGAAGAAAAAATGCAGGTTTTGATAGCGATATGAACGAAGTATACATTATAGATACTAACAAAAATGTAAAGAATATTAAATTAACTCATAAAAGAATAATTGCAAATAAAATTTTAGACATGATAAAATGACCTTTAATAAAATATTCGTGTTAGGAGCAGGGGCGGTAGGTAGCATTTACGGTGCAAAAATCTCGGGAAAAATGGATGTCACATTAATAGGGAATAAAGCACACGTGGATGCGATCAATTCAAAAGGGTTGTTCCTTCATGGGAATTTTGAGGGAAAATATGAAGCAAAGGCTGATACCGAAATCAAACAAATACCCGAGAACAGTTTAATCTTACTCACGACTAAAGCCATCGATTCTGAAAAAGCTATAAGAGGAATAAAAGGTTTAATAAAAAATGACACTGTAATCTTACTCCTACAGAATGGCCTTGGCATCGAGGATCCAATTAAAAAACTCCTCCCAAATAATGAAATCATAAGAGGTGTAATCACTTTAGGCTCTGATTTTTTTGAGCCTGGAAAAATAGAAAACGTTGTTTATAAAATTACTGAAATAGAAAAAAATAAGAGCTCTGAAAAAGTAACAAAACTGTTCAATGAATGCGGGCTAAAAACTGAAATTTCTGAAGACATAAGGTTTCCTCTATGGAAGAAATTAATAACCAATTGTATGTTGAACGCCCTATCAGCAATACTCCATGCTAGGGATTATGAGATCGTAACAGACTACCTCAAACCAATAAGACATGGCATAGCAGATGAATGCATAGAGGTTGCTAGGGCAGAGGGGGTTAACATCGATTCGACAATAAAAGAGGCTATAGATGAAAAATTGTCTTCACTCATGAATTATTCTTCCATGTACCAAGATCTGATGAAAGGCAAGAAAACAGAGATAGATTTCTTGAACGTAAAAATAATTGAACTGGGGAAAAAACATCACATACCCACACCACTCAACGAAATGATGATCTCTCAGATAAGGTTCTTGGAGGAAAAGAATGAACATCGAACAAATTAAGAAAAAGAAAAAAATTGTCATGCTAACAGCCTACGATTATCAAACTGCTAAACTCATAGATGAAGTGGGAATTGACATCATTCTAGTCGGCGACAGTTTAGGAATGGTAGTACTGGGGTATAAAAACACAAAAAATGTTACCATGGGGCAAATGATTCATCATACTAAAGCAGTTGTAAACGGTGCAAAGAATATATATATAATAGGTGACATGCCGATTCATTCTTATGATACAGTTGATGATGCTCTAGTTAATGCGAAAAAGTTCATGGAAGCTGGAGCACACGGTGTCAAGATTGAAGGAAATAAGCCAGATGTAATAAAAGCTTTGTTAAAAGAAGGAATACCTGTAATGGGTCACTTAGGCCTGTTACCACAAACTGCAGAAAAATACAACGTAAAAGGCAAAGAAGGCTTAGAGGCAAAAAGAATTTATGAAGATGCGTCAGAATTGGATAAACTAGGGGTTTTTTCTATAGTCCTAGAATGCGTTCCTGAGGATCTAGCAAAAAAAATTACTGAAAGTGTAAAAGTTCCAACTATAGGAATAGGTGCAGGAAAATACTGTAGAGGTCAAGTCCTAGTTATCAATGACTTGTTGGGCATGGATGAAAGCTTCAAGCCCAAACACGTAAAAAAATATGCTGATTTGTCTAAAACTATAAAAAATGCTGTTTCTAAGTTTAAAGAAGAAGTTTTGGAAGGAAAATTTCCTGATGACGAACATACTTTCCATTAAGATGATAAAATGCTAAGGGAAGTCTTAATTAGCAAAATACATCGTGCAAAAGTGACTGATACCAATATCAATTATTGTGGTAGTATTACTATCGATAGGAAATTGATGGAAAGCGTTGGTATTTTAAAGAATGAGAAAGTTCATGTTTGGGATATTAACAACGGTGAAAGAGCCACTACATATGCTATTCCTGGAAAAGACGGAGAAATAATAATAAACGGCGGTCTGGCAAGATTGATAAAAAAAGATCATAACATTATAATAACAACCTTTGGTCTAATGACAGAAGAAGAATTGAAAAAACATAAACCCAAGATAATAATCCTGGATGAAAACAACAAGGTAATCGAATGCAAATAATAAAAACTATAGAAGAAATGAAAAAGTATTCTGAAGAACAGAGAGAAAAAGGAAAAATCATAGGTTTTGTTCCAACCATGGGCTATTTGCATGAAGGTCATTTATCATTGATGAAGATAGCAAAGAAAGAATGTGATTTAGTAATAGTTAGTATTTACGTAAACCCAACACAATTTGGACCAACTGAAGACTTAGCTAAGTATCCAAGAGATTTTGAAAGAGATAAAAAATTATGTGAAGACGTTGGAGTTGATATAATTTTTTATCCATCTGACAAAGAGATGTATACTGAAGGTTATCTTACTTTTGTTAAAGTTGAAACAATGTCAGAAAAATTATGTGGCATTACAAGACCTACACATTTCAGGGGGGTTACAACAATTGTTTTAAAATTATTCAACATAGTAAAACCACACAAAGCTTATTTCGGATTAAAGGATTATCAACAATTCGTTATAATCAAAAAAATGGTGGATGATTTGAACGTCGATGTGGAAATGATTGGATGTCCTATAATTAGAGAGAAAGACGACTTGGCAATGAGTTCAAGAAATACTTATTTAAATACTGAAGAAAGAAAACAAGCAACAGTTCTATCACAATCGTTAATAAATGCTAAAAAATTATTTTTCGAAGGGGAGACGGATTCAGAAAAATTAAAGAAAGTCATCAAAGATATGATAAATAAAACGATTGGAAAGATTGACTACGTTGAAATTTTCAGCCCAAAATCATTGGAACCTGTTAAAAAAACAAGTAAAGGAGATGTCATAGCTTTAGCAGTTTTCTTTGGAAAAACTAGACTCATAGATAACGTGATATTAGAATGATACTTGGAATAGATTTTGGCAGTTCTTACACAGACTTTGTTTTAATGGACAATAGAAAATTGATCAAATCCATAAGCATAAAATCTGATAAACTCGATTTAGACAGAGCATTAAAAAAATTTCCATTAAACAAAATTAGTTTAATCAAAGTAACTGGTTGCGGCGCAAAAAAATTAAAAAAGAAATTAAAAGGAATTCCTATAAAGAGAGTAGATGAGATAAGAGCAATAGGCCTTGGTGGAAAGTTCATTTCGAATGAAGATAAAATTCTTGTTGCTAGTATTGGTTCTGGAACTTGCATAGTTTCTCTCGATAAAAAAATAAAACATGTCAGTGGAATTCCTATCGGTGGAAGAACATTTTTAGGGTTTTCAAATTTACTTCTGAATAAAAATGATTGTAATGAAATATTCAAACTTGCAGAGAAAGGTGATATTTCAAGAGTCGATCTGTTGATGAGAGAAATTTATCCACATGGAATAGGTCTATTGAATTCTAAAGGCTCTGCAGCCCATTTTGGCAATATAAAAAACCCGAATAAATCTGATTTAGCTTTAGCATTGATTAATATGATAAGTCAAGTAATAGCTACAGTCGTGGCCATGACGGCAAAATCTGAAAATCAAAAGACAATAGTATTTACAGGAAAATTGTGTCAATCTAAATTAATTCAAAGAATGATAAGGAATAGATTATTAAAGTTTTACAAAGCCAAAATATTATTTCCAAACAATGCCGCTGTTGCTACAGCTATAGGTGCAATAGTCGATGATTAAAGTACGATTATAGTAGTCTCTATTATTGCACCTATTATCAAAAATATAAAAGAAATGAGCAATAGTTTCCCAGAATCTTGGATGATATTCCAAAACCTATAAGATTTTTTTCTCGTCATTGCCGCTGACACTAGACCACCTGCTATTGCTCCTATTAAGTATGCAGTTATCTCAAAACTTCCATGAGGAAGGAACATCATGACTGCAGACGGCAACCCCTTAACACCACCATAATTTTTTGCTATCAAGCCGATCGCAGAGGCAAGAACAGATGCATTCCAACTGAGTATGAATATAGCACCACATCCGAACAAGAATGAGAACAAGAAAGAAAGTATTGTCACACTGACGTTGTTCATGAATATTCCTGTGAATTTAGTGCCGAATTCAAAATTACCCCTTATTACGTTTATTTCAGTAATCTGTTCGTGGAACATTCTTTCACTGATTATTTCAGGTAAAAGGACAAAACTGATTGACAAGGCTAGAGTCATACCGCAGAAGAATGCTATATAAGCTAAAATTATATCCCCGTATCTTTGGAAGAATGTAGTAACCTCCATGATGCTCTCATCCTGCCTTTCTTCATACCTTAACAGCCTGTTCATAAAAGGCAATGCCGCTAGAGTTATAATAATTATCGTGTAAAGACCAAGGGTTTGAGAAAACATAACGTAAGTTATGAAAAGGGAAACTACTGAAGTTAACATTCCGAGTAGAAATGTTTTGAAAGGATCTTTTAATGCGTCTTTTGAATCGATTAACCTGTCTAAGACCATTCTATCAAATATAAATAAGGGAAACCGAGTATAAATTTTTACTTTATTCAAATCAATTATTAATATAGGCCGGGATGGCAGAACCAGGTAATGCGCCAGAAATTAAGGCGAAACTCGAGTATTCGATGAAGACCCCAGAGGTATCTGATTGATGATGATACAACGGAGAACTGAGATATCTGGTGCCCGCAAGGGCTTGTGTGTTCAAATCACACTCCCGGCGTCCTTAGAGAAAAGATAGGTTTTTGTTCTTGAAAAGAGAAAGAATAATATGTGATAAAATGGTAACGGGTTATCAGAAAAAGGAAAAGACAAAGGAAGAAGAACAAAAAGGACTTGATGATATAACAAAAGATGAAAAAGCAAAAGAATTGGGAAGATTACAAGCAAGAGAGGAATGGAAAAAGAAAAAAGAGGAGGAGAAGTAAAAGAATCAGATAGATTTTTAATTTTATACTATAATATATATCTATTAATATTCATAATACCAATTAATGTATACAGTTAACCTTAATTTTTACTATTGGATGACTTATTTGAAGTGAATAGTGCCTTATGCACACAAAAATGCAATTTGTCTAAGATTATTGTTTTCTGTAACACGAAGATGAATAGTGCCTTAAGGTGATACACTACCACCATCTTCCTGTTATTATTAATCTGAAAGATGAGTTTAATGGAAAAACTAAAAGTATTTTCAATGAGACTATTAATGTTTTATTTAGTCAAGGTGTTAAAAAATGGCTGAATGTAATAATTGTAAATTTACTGTGCCTATAAAACAAACAGATAAGGTTTGGTGCACAAGAACACAAAATTATCAAAACAGCAGTTCTTGTTGTGGGAGACACGAATATTAAGTTTTTTTCTTCTCCAAATAGTGAGTGATAAATTATATATTGCAACCAGTGATTAAGAATGAAAATAATTTGAGGAGTGAGTTTAATGAAAAAAAATGATAAAGAAATTGAAAAAGCAATGAATATAGAAAAAGAAAGGACAATATTAGAAAGATTGAAAAAACAAGAATTTCCTATGGAAATAATAACTAAATTTTAAACAACTCATTGTTCGGTAATTACGCATAGTACTATAATAAATATTTCATCTAGATTTCTACTTGGTAACAATCTTTAAATTTCTTCTCTCTAATAAAAACTTCGTGAGCTTGTGTGTTCAAACCAAGTTTCCAGAAAGACCATAACTTATTTTAGCTTGTTTCTCTAAATAAAATGTTATTTTATGTGGGTGATGATATGGCATTGAGAGGTGCTTTGTGGAGAAAAATGAAAGAAAAAAATAATTTTAATGACACAATTAAATTTGACAATAACTACATCAACATAGAGAAAAAGTCAGAAAAATCAACAGCAAGCAAAAGATGGGAATACAGGGTAGTTGTCTTGAACACCAGTGAAAAAAAGGAAAATAAAGCATCAGAGAGTTGGACGAAAGTATTGTGTGAATTGGGTAAAGAAGGCTGGGAGATGGTTGCAGCCATACCAATAGTCGCACAGTTAGGCTTCTTCGGCATGCCGCCTCATGTGAGATGTTTCTTTAAGAGAGAAGTGAGATAAGGATTTTTATTAAAAGTTATATTTTATCGATTAATTAATATGTTCTATTCTATCCCTACATCAGCTATTATACCAGCATCCACTATCCTCGTGTATGAAAGAGTTTTATTTAACAGAGAATCAGTGAGCCTTTGATTTTTCTGTAGACAGTAGCAATGACCATCAGAACTGATATGACTAAACTCTGTGTCAGGTATGAACTCACAGAATTTTTTACAGTTATCTAAAGATTTTGAATTGGTTTGTTTGAATAGGTCTATACCGCCTACAAAAAAACCGATGAGGAAAAGTAATAAAGCAACCAATGAATAAATTATGTGAGATTTTTTAACCACGATATGGTCTGATTTTTGCATACAATCTACTCTATTTTTATAGGAACAATTATAAGTTTCTTTCTATTTTTAACAGTCCTATGATTATTGAGTCTGTTTATTTAAAAATTCATAAAAATTTAAAGAAAGATTTCGATGATTTACTTATGCGTCAGTGGTCCAGACTGGTTAAGATCCGAGCTTCCCAAGGATTGGAAATAGCTTGTGACCCGGGTTCAAATCCCGGCTGACGCACTCAAATTATATTTCATCATTTTTCGTGAACAATTTCCCAAACAATACACCCATCAGTATCGAGGAAGCTACCATGTATATTCCATCTGTTAGGCTAGCAGCCGATTCTAAATCCCCGTCTGGAAAATTACCCGACCTAACCCAGCCAAAAGCATCATCTTTACGGCCTAGAAAACACACTTCACTGTATTCAAATTTTGCTTGGAACAGATGGACAGTTTCATGGACTATGTACACAGACGTGACCAAAAAATACACGAGTAATGAAAAAATTAGAATACTTTTACCATATTTTTTAACAATTTTTAATGAACTAATATTTACCACTTATATGTGATAATAATCATAAAGGATTTAAACCTGACGTTTATATTCTCAAAAGGTTTATAAATCTATACTCAGATTATCTTTGTATTCCAAGAGGTGTAGCGAGATGGTAAAGCGCACCGGGCCAACTAACCCGATATTGAAAAAACTGATAGAAAACTTAAAGAAAAAGGCTTTTGATACTAAGAGTGATTTTTTAAAGAACGTTGCTGAAAAATTGAACAAGCCTAGACGTCAAAGGGTAGAAGTTAACATCGCTCATATAGAGAGATACACGAACAAAGACGAAACAATCATAGTTCCTGGTGTTGTCTTAGGCTACGGAGAATTGTCCAAACCAGTGACGATCAGCGCATGGAAATTTTCCAAACAAGCGATAGAAAAAATAGAAAAGATTAAAGGCAAGGCGTTGACAATAGAAGAGTTAGTTGAGAAAAACCCAAAAGGGACCAACGTAAAGGTACTGTGTTGATTATGAAAATCTACGACGCATCCAACCAAATATTAGGAAGAATCGCGACTAGTGTAGCTAAAGATTTACTTAAAGGTGAGAATGTTTACGTTGTTAATTGTGAAAAGGCTGCTATATCAGGAAACCCCAAAGTCACAGAAGAGCATTATCTTCACAGGGTTCAAAGAGGAGACCCGCATCATGGACCATTCTTCCCGAAAACACCTCAAGGTATAGTTAAAAGAACTATACGAGGTATGATTCCATTCTCAAAAATGAAAGGACAAGAAGCATTCAGAAGGTTGAGAGTATTTGTAGGCATTCCTGATGATATAAAAGATAAAAATTTCATAAGAATAGAAGAGGCAGACGTAAATAAACTTAGATGTAAACATATAACTGTTGGGGAATTATCATTAGCGTTAGGACATAAAAAAAGATGGTAGCATGGGAAAGGATGAAACTAAACCAGAGAAAGAAAGGATAGTACTAGAAACTGGTAAGAGAAGGACTGCAGTAGCGAGGGCAAGAGTAAAAGCTGGTTTAGGCCGTGTCACTATAAACGATGTTCCCATAGATTTATGGCAACCAGAGTATGCGAGAGTTAAGATAAGAGAACCTTTACTCCTAGCCGATGAGCTGAGTCAAAAAGTCGATATAAAAGTTAACGCCCATCATGGCGGCGTTGTTTCTCAAGCTGATGCGATAAGACAAGCCATAGCAAAAGGAATGGTAGAATTTTTTAAGGATGAAAAACTAAAGAAGATATACTTGGATTACGATAGAAGTTTATTAGTCTACGACCCTCGTAGGACAGAGCCCCATAAACCTTCAAGGAGTAGGAAAGGAGCGAGGAGACACAAACAAAGGAGTAAGAGGTAAATGATAATTCCGGTAAGATGTTTTTCATGTGGGAAAGTTGTCGGCCATTTGTGGGAAGAATACAAGAAACGTGTTGATTCTGGAGAGGATTCTAAAAAAGTCTTGGACGACCTAGGTGTAGAAAGATACTGTTGTCGAGCCTTGTTTTTAGGTAGCGTGGACTTAATAAAGAAGATTTCTGATTTCAAAGTTTGATGACAATTAAACCAAACAGATTTTTTCTTGGAAAATTTATATAAAATTCAACGTTTCAGCTTATCAAACACAGACGGTAGATGAATCAAATATATCCTTTCCCTTTCATGGATGATCAAAGGCTTCCCGTTCATCAGGGCGTTGACGTTTATCTCATAAACACCCTCTTTCGGTATCCTGATAGTCTCTATATCGAATGCTTTTATCCTCTTCTCCAATTCTTTCTCAAGAGTAGTATTCTTTGTTTTCAACTTCTTGTTCATTTCCTCAAATTTTTTTAAATCCCCCATGCTCTTGAAATACATGAAGAACACAGAACCACACTTACAGCCATTGAGCATAGACTTATCATTATCTTCGTATATGTTCCCGCATCTCAAACACTTGTGTGCCATGCAATCATCGTAGTGGATAAATATACACTTTAAATAATTTAAACTTCAGCTAGGATCGAGAATGAATCTGGGTTTTTCTTCACATCTTTTATTATCTTGGCTGGTCCTATCAGAGTTAACCCAGTCTTTAATTCTTTACTGATAGGTTTTCCAGTTATACCACGCCAGATATAATCCTGTACTTTTTCACTCCTTTCAGACACGACATCGAAGAATTGTTTCCAGCCCTTGGCTTGTTTTTTTAGGCTGCATACCTCTATCCCAGGGAAGCCATCATCAACCCTTCTCATCGTTTCTTTTATCAAATCAAATTCTTCTTCTGGCTTCAAAACACCGTTCATGACAAGGATAGAACCATTTTTTACTTTACTCAAGATAAAAGTTATTTTCTTCTTTCCAGTCTTACCGTTAAGCATCGAGGATGAGATAAAATCCATCCTGATTTTTTTAAATTTATTATTGTTTTTTATCATCCAGCCTTCCTCGCATACTTAATTATTGCTTTGTATAGTTCATCTAAGTTTTTTTCTTTTAAAGCAGAGACTGGTACAGTCGGGTATTGTGGAAATGCTTCTCTGATGTGGTCTGGGTTAGCCTTCTTTAGATCAATCTTATTCGCGACGAGTATGACTGGTATTCCTTTTGCCTCCAAGTTCCCTAGAAGGGTTATGTTTACTTGAGTCAAAGGATCTTTTGATGAATCCATCACAGCCAAAACAGTATCAACATGATTCAACCATTTTATCGCTTCCACAACGCCTTGAGTAGCTTCTTTCGCCCTAGTTTTAGCGGCTTTCTTCTTGATACCAAACTTTAAGAATTTTCTGTAATCTACCTTTGTTTCTAAGCCGGGCATGTCTAATAAGTTTATTGATAATTTTTTACCGTTGGATTGTATGACGACTTTTTCTTTTTTCTGGACAAACCTGGTTTCATGTGGTATCTTGGATGCCTTTCCAATCTCTTCGCCAGTGAAATCTTTAGCTATTTTGTTGGCTAGTGTAGTCTTCCCCACGTTAGTACAGCCGTAGATACCGAGGCTAATATCTCTCTTTGCCCCGAAAACATTTCGAAGCCAATTCCAAAAACCGTTGAATGCCATCATCTCACTTATACTAAAAATGATGATTTTAATTTAAAATACTTAATCGAAAAATAAAATTTTATTTTTTTTGGATAAAACATCGCGCTTAAACACTCCACTCACATTATTTTTTGAAAACTTTAAAAGCTTTTAAACTTCACTAACAATAATTTTATATTCATTATGATTGTTCCTAAGGTGTCAGCTTGATTTGGCCAAAAAATAAGCTCACGAGGTTTGAAGTAGCTAGAATAGTGGGGGCAAGGTCTTTGCAGATTGCTCTCGGTGCACCAATACTAGTTGAATATAAAGAGAATAAATTCGACCCTATAGAAATAGCTGAAGAAGAGTTTAAAGCTAACAAGATACCGATGACAATAAAGAGAACATTACCGAATAATCAAACAATCGTTGTTGATATAAAAAGTGCAATAAGCAACTGGTTGGAAGAACATCAAAGAAATAGTTAAATTTTCTTCCTTTCCCATTCTTTGAATCCCTGTAACAAGACTGTTTTTTCCATCAAATATTTGTCAACTTCGTGAAGAGGTGTTTTTCTATCTAGCACATTCCCAATCTCGAATCGGAAAATTGACTCTAAATGTCTATCAATACCATAACTTTCACATCCTAATTTTTTCATCAAAGAGAACCATGCTCCCCATGAATGATAACATAACACATTCTCAACAATTGGTGGAGGAACGTCAATAGCACATCTACTATCAATTATTTGATCCTTTTCATCTCTGGGTCTTCTTACATATGGAACTGTTCCATAAAGTAGAAAAAAATTATGTTCACAACTATCATTAAAATGATTGAATCTAAAAGCCTTTAATCTTCTTCCCTCTGAAGCATCTTTATGTTCTATCGTTGAAAATCTAACTATATGATGCATGACTTTTTGTCTTCTTGATGCAACATATGCAGTTCCTTTGAACATCGTTGAATCATTTATTCTAAACTCACGAAGTTTAATTACAGGTTCTTGTAATAAAGTACGTTCTCTTAATCTTGGTCCAAAATATTCATCTACCTTATCCTCAACATGTCTAGGAACGTATGAGGATACTATACCCTCTGAACGTAAATAAATTAACCAACCTATTAAAATGCTGTGACAAGAAGTACAATTGTATCCATAATTTAATACTTCAGGAGTAAAAGTTCTAGCCCAAAAATAAGAACTCATTAATGATTTATATGAGGGATTTTGACGCTTGCCAGCAACTCTTGTATTCATCTAATCATTAAAAAAGAATCAAATTAAAGATTTAAACTCAATTTCATCTCTTAATTTCAGCAGATTTAATCATTTGTAATAATTCTTTCGCTTTATTATTCTTCTCAAAATGTTCTCTTATCGGTTTTATTAGAGTATCAAGAGATTCAGCAACAGCATTCTTCAAATCCAAAGGATGAATTTTTCCTTCCCTGTACATTTTTTCTAATTCATTGTAACTGATTATTTTCAGATCACCACCAAATTTAGTAGGTCTTTTAATCTCAATTTCCTTAAATTTCTCGAAGATTATGTACTTACAGTATTCTAAGATGGAATTTTCTTCTATTACTTTTTCAGGACAGTAAGCCTTGTCTATTTTTCTTTTGATATCTTCTTTAGAGTCATCCATAAATATGGCAGAATCAGGATTGCTCTTGGACATTTTAAGCTTTATTACACGCTCGATTGTTGCTTCACCACCATGAGCATCAACCACCATATTGACTATTTTTTCACCTGGTTTCATTTCGGGTGGCTGTTGTAAACCCATCAGCATATGATGACTTACAACAACAGGTTTCCAGAAACCAAGTTTTGGGCCCAACTCTCTAGCTAATACGTTTACTTTTCTCTGGTCCATTCCCAATTGTGTTATGTCCGCTTTCAAATGAAATATGTCTGCACACTGCATACAAGGATAAAGAATTTGTGCAGCACTTAGAGTTTCAGTTTCTAACCTTCCCATTATCTGTGAACATCTAACAATCCTTTGTAGAGTACTGTTTCTAGCAACTTGCATAACTTTTTTCCAGTATTCTTCATTTTCAACAAAACCACTCGCCCAGATAAATTCAACATTCTTTAGATCCATCTCGCATTCTTTCCAGACTTCAATCAAGTATTTTCCGACAAGTTGTATTTTCTCTAAATTTCCACCCATTTTGTTGTTTGCCCAGGCATGCCAATCAGCAACCAACATCTTGAATTTACAACCAGCTTTTGTCATTCTGTTTATGTTTATAGAACGTAGAAGACCTTGAGCGATATGAACTCGACCAGAAGATTCAAATCCATCATAGGCAATAGGATGATCTTTAGTTTCTAGTAATTCTCTTAATTCCTGTTCTGTGATTATTTCTTCTCCAACTCTTTTTATAAGATCAAGTCTTGTTTCTACGTCCATTTCATACCACTACTTGAATATATTTTATAATACAGTTATTTATAAAAAATAAAATTGTCCAACTTTAGGTTCTTGATAGAATATTACTGTATAATAATTTTTGATTAATCTTGGGAAATTATTTTTCAAATCTTTTAAAAGATTATGAAAATCTTGATGACTAGATTCCATCATTTCAAACTCAATATCATACTGGCCTATTGCGATAGTTATGTAAATTGTCGATGGGTGGAAAGTTAGGAAAGTTATCATTTTTTGAATAGTTTCACTTGAAATATCGTTGAGATTGAGCATGACTTTTCTTTGACTGTATCCTAACAACCTATGGTTTATTTTTACGTTATAACAAGTTATTATTCCCAATTTTTCTAATCTTTTCATCCGAGTTTTGATTAGCTTTGCATTAGAATTCAGCTTATTCGCAATTTCTACTAACGGCATCCTTCCTTGATTAGAAAGTAGAGAGATTAATTTTAAGTCCAAGTCATCCAGTTTAGGATATTCTATTTTCCCTCCTGTTAGTTTGGATATTCCATCTTGCCTTCCAACCAAGTACTTGTGTTTAAAGTAATAGACATTTGTCATTACAGAGAAGAATTTTTCCTGCATATATTTACCGAATTTATCATTAATTTCTTTGTATACTTTTTCGAATTCTATGATGTCATTCGCCCAAACTACATACAAGAAATCAAAATCCCCATCAACTTCCACAATCCATGTAACTTTTGGATGATTCTTTAAAAATTCTATGAATTCACCCTCTATTTTATTGGTCATGTTTAAGGTTTTCATATAAACTCTGAAGAAGACTTTGCCTATCTTATACGTATTAATTACAGCATAGTAGCCTTCTATTACACCAGACTTCTCTAGGTTTTTTAACCGATAATGAATTACTTCTTTTGAAAGATTAGTTTTTTTGGAAAGTTCTGCAAGGTTTGCCCTACCATTTAAACTTAAATGAAATAAGATTTCTCTGTCTTTCTTGTCTAATTCTATCATATTTTAATAAAAGTGATTTTTTAGTATATAAATCTTTCCTTTTGTTAAAAAAATTATCATAAAATTTAATATACTTCATTTATCATCACTTAATGGTGAATAATATGCCTATACAACCCATGTACAGCAGAAAGGAGATTGAAAACACCCTTGACGAAAGTTGCATGACTGAGTATTTGATTCAAGCACAAGAGGCAGAGATGACAGAATTAAAAAAGATAATCAATGAGTTAGCGAGAGAATTAGGTAGGAAACTCAACGTTCTGGATATAGGTATAGGTGATGGGAGGGTTCCAAAAAGACTTTCAAAAATAAAAGAAATTTGGGGTTTGATAGTACAATATGATGGGATTGATAATTCTGAAACAATGCTTAAAAAAGCAAATTTAACTATAGAATCTTGTAAATTGGGGTCTAAAGTAAGAGTTTTTAATTTAGATGCAAGGAATTTGCTCCAACTAAAGAGCTCATACGATTTAATTTTATGTACCTACTTTACTGCAGGAGATTTTACCCCAGATGATTTTTCTTTCGAGACAGATAAAGATGGTAAGCTTAAAGTCATGTTTAATTTAGACAAAAATGTCTCATTCGAGAAAGTATTTCGTTCAGCCTTTGATTTATTGATTGTTGGTGGAAAATTAGTTTTAGGCTCCATTTATGTGGACACCGATTCCACAAGAGAAAAACAAGAAGAATTCTATAAAAGATGTGGCATGATCATTATTTCTAGATCCACTGATTCATTTACTGCAACTAAGGAAGGGTTCTGGTCGCAAAGATTCACGGAAAAAAGAATAATGGACTATTTTAATTTTGTCAAGCCAGATAATATCGAACTAAGGTTCCTAGATGATTATAATTTTGCACTAATGGTCACCGTATCAAAAAATAAACCCACCAGTAATCATGCAGCATTAAAACTATACAAAGCAGGTAATACGCCGCTTGTCAGATATAATGAACTAGAAGTATTGTTTAAAGTCCCAAGTCTTTTAGTTAAAGATGAGAGTAAAAACCCATTCAGGACCTTTAAAGATAGGAGAAGCGAGTTGGTTATCGATAGAGCCAAATATGAGCATGTTGATAAACTGGTATTGATAACCTCTGGTAATGCAGGATATTCTCTTGCCAGGTTTGCGGAAGGTACAAATATAAAAGTTGTTTGTGTTGTTGACAGAGTTAGCTTTAATGTTAGGAATAAACTTGAAAAATTCTCATACAAAGTTGTTGATGTAGATTTGTCAAAGAAAATTTTTGGGCCTGAAGAAGTTATAGCAATGACTAGAGAATCTGATGAGGAAGTTATTTGGGATGTAACAAATGGATTCCATGAAGCATTTCAGACGATAATCGAAGAAATAAAAGAGGAAAGACCAGATTGGTTGGTTGTTCCATTAGGAAGCGGAGAAGCTTTCGTAGGGTTATATGAAGGGTTAAAAGGGTTTAAGTTGAAAACAAAACTTGTTGGTGTAGGCGTTAAAGGCCCATCGATTGCCGATAAACTATACACGCCATGGACACCGTATAAGAGAAAAATTGAAGAAATTTTGAAAGAAGGACATCGCTATATTCAACTTTCAGAAGAACAAATTAAAGATGCTTATGAGAAGGTTAGACATATAATCTCTTGTGAACCAAGTTCTTCTGTGGTATTTGCAGTGTTACCTGAGTTAGGTATAGATACTAAAGATAAAGTAATAGTAATTAATTCTGGAAAAGGACTTTTTTAGATAATATCACTAATTTTCGCATCAACGCATTTTAAGATATTTTTTGGGTTGATTTCTATACCGAATAAATGATCTCCTGAACCGAAGTTTACTTTTTTTCTGCTGAAGATTCTTCTGTCTATCAGCATGGGTAAACCTAAGAACAATGGACAGACAGCTCCTATTTCCAACCCAACCTCTTGTTTAATCTCTCCAGGTGTTGCTAGTCTTAACCTTGAACAATTGAAACTTTTACTAACTTTTTTAAAATCCACCCTATCGCTGCCGAGAGCAACCACAGCATACGATTTGTTTTCCTGGTCTTTTAATATCAATGTTTTACAGATTTCTACTGGGTTAACTTTTCCATCAGAGAATTTTATGACTTCTTCTACTGTCATTGCTCTGTCTTTGAGTTGTATTAGGTTGAATTCTATGTTTTTTTCTTTTAGTTTATTGATAGTTTCTTTTAATTTTTCATTCATTCAGCCCACTTTAAAAAACTTGTTTAGTATCCACTCAAATTAAAATAACCGTTCCTAAAATTGTAACGAGTCATTTTCTCGACAAAACCTTCATTACCAGTCTTGTAGATGTTATGAATTTTTTCATGTATCTCCACGATCTTTATCCAGTATCCATACAAAGTAGGGTTAATCACGAATTTGTTGTTGAGTCTAGTCCAACCACCAATCCAAGGATCAAAATAATGTGATTCTAAAGGCTCTCTAACGATGTAAGGTTCGTATGGCTTTCTTTCTTGTTTGTAAGAAATTCTATAACTGGATTTTGATTGACTTACTTGAAACTCTGTTTTTGATTTTTCTTTTTCCGAG
Source organism: uncultured archaeon (assembly GCA_964601485.1). Lineage (GTDB taxonomy): Archaea > Aenigmatarchaeota > Aenigmatarchaeia > CG10238-14 > CG10238-14 > JASEGC01. The sequence goes on along the minus strand of CAZRNP010000004.1, from coordinate 11,427 downwards.
AAATTATTATTTTCTATTTTGGGTTCATCCTTTCTTGAATTTTTATGAGTAGAATCATCCAAAAATATCCATTTACCGTCTTTTATGAGAATTTTACCGTCAACTTCTAGAGTAGGTTTTAAGATTATCCCATCTAGATGTAAAGGTACATCGACTTTTCCATTCAAAGAAAGACTGTTTCCTATGGCTATATGAACCGTTCCGAATACTTTTTCATCCTCTAAGATGTTATCGATTATCCTTGCTTTAGGGTTTGTTCCAATCCCGATTTCTGCTATATTCCTTGCTAATCTCCCGACTTTATTTACTTCTTCATCAAGCCTTTCCGATCCTTCTATCTTCTCAACAAAACCATTCTTGACCGTATATTTTATTTTTTCCCCATAAGAAGCCATTTTATCTATAACTATCGTTCCTTGAGAAGTTCCTTCTACTGGTGCAGTGGAAGTTTCTCCCGCAGGTAGGTTACAGAATTTACCTTTTTCATTTATCATCCCGTCATCTTCAACCCACCCTCTGCCTTCAACGTTTGCGGTAAAATCTGTCCCGTTATCAGACGTTATCCTGATTTTTTTAGCGTTTTCCAGTTTTTTAGTCATGATTTCAGTCAATTCTTTCACTTCTCGATAATCCGCTGTTAAACCACCGTCACTGAAAGAGAATTCTGTCACCTTTGGCATCGAAGCTATCCTCACACCCGATTTTGAGGCATCTCTCCTCGCTTTAGTGTGCGATATTGAAGCAGAAGTGACTAAAAATAATGCGTCTGGTTTTTTCATTAACCCTGCGATATCAAGAGAAGGTTCTTGCCCGTCTACTTTCAAGGGTTCAATGAATTTTATAGTGCATTTTGCACCAATTTCATCTACGGCTTTTTTTAACGCCTCTGAAAGGTTTCTGGGCATCTTATTGTCAGTTATGATTAAAACTTCTTCATCTGGTTTGATGTTCATGCATTGGTTGACTGCTATTCTTGCACCATTCATTAATTTTTCCATAGTTTAATTATGGATAAAAATACTTTTATTTTAATCTTAAACCTAAACTGCCAACTCTTTATCCTTTCTAGCCATACCACTTATACAAGCGTTGACACAATCTCTAATTCTTTTTAAGATCGTTTCTGTATAAGGATTTTTACTGATTTCTTCGTCTATAAATCGTTTCCATCCACTTTCATAAACTTGGTTGGCATTGTTTTTATCTCCCTTTGTATAACAATTTATATAATAAGTGAGAAATTTTTTAGCTGTTTCTCTTATTCCCATCAAATAAACTTTACTACTTAATTCTAACCCCTTTAGATCTCTTTCAGGAATATATACAATAGTCTTGCTGATTGCATTAACGACGTCGATATCCATAAGGAGTAGGTGATAATAAACTATAAATAACTTTTGCTAGCCCACTCTGAGGTGTGTCCTTTAAATACTGAAAAATCCTTCTAAATAAATTTTTATTGTCTGCACGACCATCTTTTATGTCTGTAGTAAATTCCCTCAAATACCTATCTCCAGTCTTCTCTGCCCCTACACGAAGATTATCTGCAACATTTATAAGAGCTGTATTCAATCCTCCTCCTCTTAATGCGTCATAAGCCTTTGTGTTTTTTTCTGATGCTGCTACTTTTCTTAAAAGATCTGCAACTCTACCTGCTTCTTTAAGTCTATATGCTTCTAAAGAAGGATTGGATGAATCCATAATTAATTGAGCGAAAGCCTCTCCAAACTCGCCTCTAATTTTTTCTGGAGTAGCTTTTTCTTCTGAAACGCCTTTTCGGTACGACGTAAGAACCGTCAAAGATAGTAATATAATTCCCCCGATTATTAGAGAATTAGTTCCAGATATAAGGATGAATTCTCCAGTCGTGACCGTCGGAACACTGAAAGACTTGAGCGCTACTAGTAACCCGACGCCCAAGAATATCACAAATAGAATGGCGACAACACGAAACCAAGTTTTCATTCTTTTCTCTCTAATATACTTTTAATTTACTCCAATAAATAATTATCAAAAAGAATAAGAGTGTAAGTTCTCATAAACAAATAATACTTTAGGATGTGCAAGAAATGCGTTTGTCTTTTTTAGGTGGTGCTCAGGAAGTCGGGCGTTCTGCCGTTCTAGTCGATACTGGACCAGAAAAATTACTCTTAGATTACGGCGTCAAGATTAACGTCAAGCCTACAGAATACCCAAAAGAAATCAACACAAGACTGAATGCCATACTGTTATCCCATGCTCATTTGGACCATTGTGGAGCGATTCCTGTCCTGTATAGACAACGTCAAGACTGTCCTTTTTGTGGTTTAGACATAACTCGCCTTATCTCCAGGATGTTGATGTTCGATTCTTACAAGATTGCCAAGTACGAGAGCGAGGAAGAAAAGTTCTCTAAGAAGAACATAAGCACTGCTATCAAACATTTTAAGGCAGTCAAGTACAGAAAACCATTCATGGCTGGGAAGACGAGGATAACATTCTTCGATGCTGGCCATATCCCTGGTTCAGCTTTAATACTGTTAGAAACTCAAAACAAGAGAATACTCTACACAGGAGATTTCAACCTTTCTGACACAAGGCTCATCAAAGGGGCTGATTTAGATTTGCCAGAAGTCGATGTCCTTATAACAGAAAGCACTTATTCTGACAGGGAACACCCAGATCGTCTGAAAGAGGAAAGGAAAATGGTAGAAGCCATTCAAGGAACGCTAGAAAATGACGGTATAGCGTTAGTCTCATGCTTTGCGATAGCAAGAACACAGGAAACGCTCCTTGTTCTTGATGAATACGAGTTAGAATACCCCATATATATAGATGGGATGAGCAAGAAAGCCACGAAAATAATAAATTCTTATCCAGGTCTACAAAGGGAGTATAATTGTGTTGAAAAGGCGTTGAAAAGGCTTGACGTGAGGTTCATCACAAACCCTTCGATAAGAAAAAAAATCCTAAAAAAACCATGCATCATCGTTACAACGAGCGGGATGCTTACTGGCGGTCCTATCACTCATTACATAGAGAAAATATACGATAGGGAAGATTGTACTCTGATTTTAACGGGCTTCCAAGTCCCAGGTACAGAAGGAGCAGTCCTTCTAGAAACGGGGCGTTACATACATCAAGATTTGGATTTAGCAGTGAAGATGTCTGTCAGGAAGTTCAATTTCAGTTCCCATGCTCCTCGTTCAGAACTGTTCAAGTTTGTAAAACATGTCAACCCAGGAAAAGTATTCTGTATGCATGGCGACAACACAAAGAGGTTCGCCCAAGAACTGAATGAGGACCATGGTTTTGATGCTGTTTCTCCTTCATATGGAAAATTTTTTGAGATAGAATAACCGCAATATATCTAAAAAAGAAAATAAAAAAGAAAGTAAACAAAGTTTTTAACCTAAGCTCAAGATTATTTCTTGTAACTTAAGTCATATAGGGCCTTCAATGCCATTATTAAAGCTGCTGGTGCCACGAAAGCTACTATGTATGTCAATATTGGTTGTACTATAGTTCCAATTATTGGTATTGTTTGTAATCCAGCTGCACCTACTGTTAACAATGCTATTGCCACTATTAAGAAGTTGAAAACTTCCTTCTGACTCATGTTATAGAAACCTACGATCAAACCTATTATTACCAATAGGTATGATATCCAAGTTTGAATCTCTGCTGTTATGTAGTTTCCGAATAATCCCAAGATTATCGCTAGTACTAACCCTATAATGAAAGCCCAACTTCCATAGTTTTGTTCTTTCATAGGTTACACCATATTTATTTTTTTTATATCGGTTGTTTTAAAGGTTCCTTTTATTCAGAGTTTAAATACTTGCCAGTGGTAAATGAACATTTATAAGCTTTTCGGTACTCTTGAGTAGTAACATATATATAATACTACTGCAAAATAGTAACACTATGAAGATGGAACCAAGAGAAATTATAAGAACGTGTTCGACACACTACCAAACTTGGAAGAATGAGGCATTGAAAGCTGAAGCCCCAGAAGAAATAAAGAAATTCTTGAACAAGGCCTTCTTTTGGCTTGAATTACAGAACAACCTGTTGATGGTTTGGACGATAGAGAACACGATGGGTAATGACCCGAAAGTTAAGGAAAAGATAGAAAAGGCTCAGTTGAACATAAACAAGAAGATAACAGATTATGCTTCTGAAGTACTGAAAGACCTTTAATCCTATTCATCCCCTCCACTTTTTCTCTTTTTTTTAATACCAAAACTGCAAACAATAAAAATAACCTGCTAATATTCCATATATATTCTCATGACAACCATTGATGGGTCTATAGGCGGCGGTCAACTACTAAGAACAGCCGTCAGCCTTTCCGCATTAACAGGAGAAGCAGTAAAGATAACCAACATAAGAAAGGGAAAAGCTGAAGGCAAGCCTGGGCTCAGGCCTCAACATCTAATGGGCATTAAAGTCTTGGGCGAATTCTGTCAGGCTATGATAAATGGCTTAGAAGAAGGCTCTTTAGAAGTCGAGTTTATACCACAAAAACTCAAAGTTTACGATAAAAGAATCAACATTGGAACGGCAGGTAGTATAAGCCTTCTCCTTCAAACTGTAACTCCACTCCTGCTTTTCAACGATAAACCTGTCACTCTGGAGATTACAGGTGGGACAGAGACTAAGTGGTCCCCTACTATCCAGTACATAAAGTATGTGACTTACCCTATTCTGAACAAGATGGGAGCAAACTTAAATCTAGAAATTGTCAAGCACGGCTATTATCCTAAAGGTGGGGGAAAGGTAGTAGTTACTTCAAGACCTGTTGAAAAATTGATTCCATTCAACTATCTTGATAGAGGAGAAATTCAGGATATTCAAGTCTATTCCACTTGTGGCCATTTACCTAAAGATATAGCAGAAAGACAGGGCAAATCAGCTTTGAGTACAATCCAGTACCATTGTCCAAAGTCTAAAGTTTCCATGGTTTATGAAGCTGTAGAATCTCTAAGTCCTGGTAGCAGCGTAACCTGTTATGCAAATTGTGATTACTCTATTCTCGGTGGAAATTATCTGGGTGAGATGGGACTGAAAGCAGAGGTTGTCGGACAAAGAGCAGCAGAAGAACTTCTAAAATCATTGAATTCCAGAGCATCCTTGGACAAGTTCATGGCTGATCAAATACTCATCTTTCTTGCGTTAGCAAAAGGGAAATCTCAAGTCAAAGTAGAAGAAATTACCGAACATTGTAGAACTAACATTCAAGTCATAGAAGAAATATTGCCGATTGAATTCGATATCGATAAAGAAAAAAGAGAGATTTCTGTGGAAGGAATTGGGTTCAAACCTTAATTATCTTCGTACTCAACATCAAAACCCATTTTCATAAGCCCGAGTTTTACACCTAAAGGTAAGTCTTTCTTAATCTTGATTTTTTTCAAATCTTTCTCTTTCCTCAATTTTTCCATTTCTTTTAACTTATCTTTTCTCAACCTTGTCAACATACATATCAACTCCTTAACATCAAAGGATGCCAAAGAAAGGGATATAACACAATATATAGATTTAACTACTATTTATAATTTCTTTATATCATCCAAAATAACTCAAATTATCCTTTTCAAAATCATCGACTATCTCGATCTTTGTTGATATCTCTACCCTTGGGTCAGGATATTCCATTCTGATGTTTTTGAATACTTGACCCACCCCATACCTCGCTATTTGTGTAGTTGGATGCTCTTCACCGAAAACTCTTTCCGATATGGCATAAGTTAAATCCCTTGTCAAACGTTCATCCAAATAACCAAGAGAATGTATGTACTCATGCAACAAAACGTGAAATATGTAAGCGTTTACCAACCTTCTATTCTTATAACTATTGGTTATTTGTTCGAGTAAAGTTTTATTCATGACGATAAAATTAGAACCAACAGTGTGAAAAGCCCCTATGAAAGACGGTAACTTTGTCAACCCTAAGATTAAACCAACTCTTCTCTTATTCAAGGTTATCTCGACAGACCTTTTGACTAAATCGAATATACAAGCGAAATCCGAGCACTTATTCAACTCATCAGCAAAACTCATTCTCTCAGTTAGTGTTTATATACACTCTAACTTTATAAACTTAACTCTCAATATTTAAATTTTATTGCATATAATATGATCATGATACTAAAGAGTGTAAGCGAAGGGTTAAAGTTCGCCTTTTCTTTGAACACGATCGTACCATACCTAGTTTTGTACCTCATAACTCTCTATACACTTGTTAGTTTCTTCCAAAACCTCGTCAACGTAACATCAGCCGGAACGGGCATTAGACTACTTCTCTCTCTGGGCGTATACCTACCACTTTTTATAATAATATCCCTAGCCTTTTTATGGGTTCATGGGGCGATCATCGATCAAGCAAAGTACTACCCCAAAAGAAAACCTTTGTTAAAGAGTCTTGAATACTCTACATCCAGGTACTTGACCATGTTCTGTGCTACAATTCTTTTTGGCATAATAGCGGTTATAATTTCTTCCCCACCTTACATAGGTTTTCTTTTATCTTTTGTCCTAGGTTTAATTTTATTCTACTTGTACCAAGTTATAATCGTTGACAAGAAAGGATGCATAGAATCTTTCAAGAAGAGTTTTAATGCTTTCATGAAACATCCCCTGGAGATTTTTGTCACTTGGCTGCTAGTAACTATAATAACTCTTATAATAGTCGGAATTTTTACATCGCCGTTGATAGTTTTTGTTATGACTAATTTAACCCATACAACCGAATTTGATTATTCGAACACGCTTGAGCCACAAAGCATAGTTCAAAAATTATTACCCGGAATTTCTACTGCAATCCAATCCCCCTATTTTGTAATCTATCTTTTCATTCTTTGCATAGGCCTATCAATCAACTCAGCTTTCCAGATAGGGACAAAAACAAGGTTGTACATCAACAGTAGAAAAATAGAAATCTAATCATTTTCTTAACCTTTGAATAAAAACACCAAACAAATAACTGAAAATAAATATTATTCCCCCAAAAATTATCCCACTTACAACCGCAAAGCCATAATCCAAAGGCCTTCTAATCAAAAAATCTACGAATAAAGAAAGAATAAACGTTACAACCGCAACTACAATCAGAACAAAATAAGGTTTTCTAATTTTTATCGCCTATTCTTTAACACATTCTCCGTTATTGCAGGAATAACTTTCCCCAAGGTAAGAACAACTCGTATTACTCATACACATAGCCACACAAACACATTTCCTATCTTTACACTTGGGGCTGGGAAACATCCCAGTACAGTTTATCAAACAACTTGAATCCATCTCACATTCTGTTTTCTGAACAGGTCTGATAAAGAACGATACGATAAAAAAACAGACCATTATCATGATGAATGGGATCAACATAACAACCAATGGGTTTACTCCTTTCATCTCATCACTTTTTCTCTTCTTTTATCAAATCTTTAACAGCAGAAAATAAGTTGAAATTTCTTATAATATCTTTTGTAGAGACTAAAAAAGATTCCATCTCTCCCCCCAGGTCTTTACATTTTAACCTCATCTCTCCCATGAAAGTTGTATAATCATTGAAATCTTTGTTTATAGCCGTAAAAATACAACTTTTTCCCATTCCTTCCCCTTTAGCTGCGAATACTATTCTAGGAAATACTTCAACCATTTTTTCTAAACATTTGTTCATTTGATCCCGTGACTTATTGCATGAACCATAAGTGAATGAAACTAGTTCAATGTCCAATTTTGATAGATCAGGCAAGCCAGTGTATGTCATCAACATTTTTTTCTCGAGTCTTCCCCTTATTCTCGTGACGGTCGATTGAGAAGTGTTCAGTTTTTGTGCCAATTGTCTGTCGCTAATCTTACTATTCCTCAAAAGCTCAAGCAAAACTTCCATTTCTCTTTTCTTCATATTACATATTCATTCCAAGAAATATTTAAATAAAAAAGAATCCATAATTTGATGGACGAGGGAGTTAAAATGAAGAAAGATTTTCTAAGCATCGATGACATAAAAAAAGAAGAGATTTTTGACGTAATTGATTTAGCCATTCAATTGAAGAAAAAACCCATAGGGAACTTTTTTAACGGTAAAATATTCTGTCTTCTGTTCGAAAAACCATCCACTAGAACAAGGGTCTCATTCGAAAGTGGTATAAAACAATTGAGTGGAAGCACTATTTATTTGGATGCAACAACTGCTCAAATATCAAGAGGAGAAACTGTAGAGGATACAGCAAGAGTCCTAGATAGATATGTCAATGCAATAATAGCAAGAGTGTTTTCTCATAAAACTTTGGAAATCATGTCTAAATACACGAACGCTCATGTCATCAATGCCCTATCCAATCTAGAACATCCTTGTCAAATTCTAGCAGATTTAATGACAATAAAAGAAAGATTCAAGGATTTTAACTCTTTGAAATTAGTTTACATCGGTGATGGTAACAACGTGTGCAATTCTCTGCTCTTAGGATGTGCAAAAGTCGGAATGGATATGGCTGTAGCTTGTCCAAAAGGATATGAACCAGATGAAAAAATAATTGAATTAGCAAGAAATTATACAAATGTATCAAAATCCAGTGTTGCAATCGGAATAGAGCCTAAAGAAATGGTTAAAGATGCAAATATAATCTACAATGACACGTTCATCAGCATGGGGGATGAAAAGGAAAAACAAAAACGTTTGAATGTTTTTGTGCCAAAGTACCAAGTCAACGAAAAACTCTTGAAATCAGCAGCATCAGACGTCTTCTACATGCACTGCTTACCTGCACACAGAGGAGAAGAAGTAACGCCAGGAGTTATCGATGGCCCAAGGTCGATAATCTTCGATCAAGCCGAGAATAGAATGCATGCACAGAAAGCTTTGTTGATGAAAATGATGGGAATAAAATTTTAATTATTTTTTCCCTTCTTTTCTCCAAACTTTATCGACTTTTCTCTGGTGTTCCACCCAAGTACCGTCGATTCTTTCTAACCATTCTTTCTCTTTAAAATTAGCTAAGTCATGAGCTTCACGGTCATCACGGAGCCCATATTTTTGAGCGATGAATTTTTCAATCGCTTCATGCAAAGCAACAGCCTTAACGTCTACTTTTCCTTTGAGGTCATCGTCTACGTAGACTTTATCTTTGGTCTTGACCCAACTACCCACGTAACTTTCATGCTTTTTGATGACAATCTTGTCCTTTATTTTTTCGCCGTCATACTCTAAGGAAACCCAGTCCTTCCCGAATTGAACATTCTTTACTTTTTCTTTTTTCAAAAGCCTGACTAAGTACTTAGTGAACTTCCCTCTATGCCTTAACCTCATCTCATCTCTCTCACGATTTTTTCGATTATAGAAAGCCCTTGATTCGCATCGTCTTCTTTTATGTTTAAAGGAGGTGCAATTCTCAGTGTCTTAAAACCACAGCCCAACAACAAAAGTTTATTCTTGAAGGCTTGCTGTACAACAAAATCCCTCTGTTTTTCATCGTTGAACTCCACTCCAATCATCAGCCCCAAGCCACGAACATCGATGATCTTTTTTGGGTATCTTTCTTGCATTTCTTTAAACCTTTTCATGAAATAATCTCCCATGATGTTTGCATTATCAATCAGTTTCTCTTTTTCTATTATTTCTATCGTTTTCAAACCGACAGCTAAATCAATCCTATGTCCACCGCCCCAAGTGGAAGAAACAGCTCCGGGTTCATTAGGGTCATATTTTTTTGATGACACGACTGCACCGACTTGTAAAGACTTGCCAGCAGTCATTATATCTGGTTCAACATCGTAATGTTGAAAAGACCACCATTTTCCAGTCCTTCCAACACCTGCTTGTATCTCATCAAATATCAGAGGCACGTCATGTTTTTTCGTTACTTCTCTCAAAGTTTTTATGAATTTTTTACTCGCTGGCCTGTAGCCACCTTCACCTTGTATGCACTCAATCATGACAAAAGCAGGTTCTGACTCTCTTTTTATCAATTCTTCTAGTTGGTTTATGTCTGGGTCGTTATCATCCGTGCAATATTTCACTAACTCGTTGTTGACTTCTGGATAGTATTTCTTCTGGACAGCTTTGCTGTCTGTGAAAGATAGAGCACCGATAGTCCTGCCGTGGAATGCCCTGAAGAATGAAACTCCTGCCAATGGTCCTTTCTTCCTGTAAGCAAACTTTATAGCATTCTCAACAGCTTCTGCTCCACTGTTTGTGAAGAGAACCCTTGTTAAATTTTTTGGTGTTATTTTAAGAACCTTTTCAGCCAACTTGACTTGTTCCTCTGTGTAAAAATCTTGCCCAGCGATTTTATGAGCGCCTACTTCACTGAAGCTTCTTAGGACTCCTATTATCTCTGGGTGTCCATAACCGACGTTGCAAGAACAGACGTTAGAGTTGAAATCCAAGTAAACCTTACCGTCTACGTCCTCGAGAAAGCAACCTGCACCGTTCTTTATTGCGAGAGGATAAGCGAAAGTCGTTTCTATGCAACACTTTTTAGTCCTTTTAACTATGTTTTTTGTCTTGCGTCCTGTAAAGATTTTCAAGAACATGAAATAATATTGGGTTTCTTATAAATTAAATTTTAAAAATGCTCTCTACTCTCACGCTTTTTTCTTTTTATAAACTTTCTTGCTTTTATCTTCATCGTCATTCTCTTATGTTTTCTTGGCATTTTATCATCCCGTTACTTCTATCTTTAGTAAACCATCCTTAAAACTCTTGTCTGAAATTTCTACGTTAGGTCTAATAGGAATAAGCTTAAAGTATGCCTTGTCTCCAGCAAAGGCCTTTATTTCTAAAGATTGTTCGAGTTTTCTTATCTCAATATCATCCGGATTTTTAACGTCTGGTAATTTTATGTTTATAATTTCTTTGTTACCGGCCTTCTCGATTTTTGTCTCGGGTTCTTCTGTCACCTTTGGTATTTTCTGTTTTCTCTCGACTTTCTCTTCAACTCCTCCAATACCTTCTCTTACACCTAGCTTTCTCTTAATTTCAGGTTCAATTTTTCTGTATTGACCGGCAGTGTTAACCTTAATTTCAGGTTTCATTCCTGTTCCACTCTTGATTACTATGTTTATACCCCCGCCCCTGAAAGGATTTTCCATATCGAATTTAGGAAACTTGATGAACATAGGACCAAAAACTTTGTCTATTCTTTCAAATTCTTTATCTATATTCTCAAACATGTTGTAATGTTTTCTAACCCTAGTACCCTCCCCACAATAAGGGCAAGCCACCCAATCATCCTTCAACCCCTTTCCACATCTTCTACATTTTTTTGTCTCGAACATACTAAATCTTTATCTCTTTACCTTTTTTAACTTGTTCCTTTTTTTATTCTTATAGTTATAGTGTATGTAAACACTAATTATTTATAGTTTACGATTGAAGGGATTTGTTAATACACAAGCAAGAAATCGTCGGGCTTTAGCCCGTTGATGAATTGCTTGCAT
>CAZRNP010000003.1:0-46484 GCA_964601485.1 uncultured archaeon | reverse complement strand
CAAAGGAAAAAAAATAAAATATATTCCTCTGTGGAAGTGGCTTCTACAAAACTAAGCCGAAATTAAAACATTGGGTTATTCTCTGGCTTTATCCATTCTTAGAATTAAATTACTTTTTTTACTCTTCTAACCAGGTTAGTGATATCAAAAGGCTTTTCAATAAAATCTACTATATTTGCTTCCTTGAGCAGATCAGCCTTCTCAGCCTCTGACATTCTAACAACAGTCAAGTAAATTATCTTGATATTTCTCCATTTTTTGTTTTCCTTGACACCCTTCAACATTTCTTTTACTGCCATACCAGGCATCATAATATCAAGAAGAATCAAGTCAGGTGTTACTTTCTTGAGTTTTTCCAAGCATTCATCAGCATTAATCGCAGATATTGTTCTATAACCTTCCCTTTCCAAAATTACCTTAGCTGATTCCACTATATCAGGCTCGTCATCGACTATCATAATTTGCTTTACCATTTCATTCTCCTTATTTTTTTGATACTTTAAAATTTTTTATTGCCATTTTTACTTGTCTTACTAATTCTCTATTTTCAAAAGGTTTTTGAATAAAGCCATCAACATCAGTTAGATCAACTTCTACCCTTGGTTTTATTGTTATATACATTAATGGTGTTAAGTGATTTATTGTCCCTCTGAGAACCTTGAATAGCTCTTCACCACTCATGCCAGGCATGTATATATCAATCAGAATTAAGTCATACTTCTTTTCTTTTACCTTTTCTATACACTCTTCTCCACTGCTTACACAAGCAACCTCAAAGCACTCTCTCCCCATCAATTCTTTTATTGATTCAAGTGTGTCAGCTTCGTCGTCCACAACCAGTATCTCCTTGACCATTTTATCTAAACCCTGATAATATTTAAGCTTTTATGTTTTTATTTTTTCCGCTTTTTTAAGTTCGAAAATTTCTATTTTTCCATTTTTCATAACCTTGAGTGGTAAGGTAAAGTAAAATGTTGAGCCCCTTTTTAATTTACTTTTAGTCCAGATTTTACCGCCATGCTGTTCAATAATAGCTTTGCAAATAGTTAAACCTAAACCAGTGCCTTTATATTTTCTTGTATAAGAAGAATCTACTTGGAAAAAAGGATTAAATATTCTTTTCAAATTCTCTTCAGATATGCCTATGCCAGTATCTTTTACCTTTACCAAAATATCATTTTTCTGTTTTTTCACCTCTATCTTTATTTTTCCTTTTTCTGGCGTGAATTTAATCGCGTTATCAATCAAATTAGTCAAAACTTGTGTTATTGCATCCTTATCAAGTGTAATTTTTGGTAGCTTGTCTATTTTTGTTGTAATAGCAATATTTTTTTCATCAGCCAATGGTTTCATATTTTCTATAGATTCTTTGATGCAATCTGCCGGTTGTACTTTTTTCAATTCAAACTTCAATCTCCCGGATTGTATTTTAGAGATGTCTAGAATATCAACAATTAACTTGTCAAGACGCTCTGTATTTCTTAATATCATTTCCAGGCTCTGCTTTTGTTTGTCATTGGGGTTTCCAAAATAACCTTCTAATAACATCTGAAGTTGAGCTTTCATTGGAGTCATAGGACTTCTTAATTCATGAGAGGTTATGCTTAAAAATTCTGTCTTTAGTTCATCTATCTTCTTGCGCTCGGTAATATCTTCAATAGCAAGGAGGATCATCTGCGTCTTATTAACCTTACTATCAAGGCGGCGGGCATTTAAAAGCATTGTTTTCTGTCCAATGGTCTTAAAATAGTGCTCAACCTCGTAGTTATCAAAGGCATTGTTATTGGGTAAAATCTCCTCCAGGAGCTTTCGGAGCTTTGGAATATTCCATTGTCGATTACCTAAGTCGTAAATGAGCTGCCCTACACTCTCCTTAGGTTTAACTTTGAAACTATTGTAAAATGATTTGTTAGCTGAGACCACCCTTAATTTAACATCTAAAACTATCAAAGGCTCTCGGACTGTATTAAAAATGCTTTCAGCATAACTAGGATCTCCTTTGAGAGCTTCTAGCCCCATAGTTTTTTTCTTCATTTTCTCTCTCTCTTTTTAATCTTTTATTTTTTTCAAATCAACTAGGATAATTCGTCGTGCCAGTACCACAATTCACCGTATATGCCCCATCCCCTCCGCATATAATTTGGCTTCCACTTATATCCCATGATACCTGTAATCCCTGCTGGATAGCACCAAAACTGCAGCAAAAAGCTCTTACCGAGTTTTTGACAATATCCAAAAGTGCCTGTTTCTGAGAATTACAGGTTGTAATATTTGACTCAAGTTCAGCAATATTCTGTTCACACATTTTTCTTTCATCCTCTAATTGAGATTTTAATTGATCCAGTTGAGATTCTAACTGAGTATTTTCATTATAGCATTCAGCGATTTTTACCTTGGAATAATTTAGTTCATCGTTACATTGTAATAAGCTCTTTTCTTTTTGAATCGCCTCTTGAGTTTTATTACTTAATTCTGACTCTAAACTACCAATTTTAAGAAAATCACCTTGAATAGTTATTTGAAGTTCTTTTATTTTATTTCCCAAAGCCTCTGTTTTATACTGCACTCCAACCATGAATGCAACAATAATAATAATAACAGATAGGATGGCTACACCGACAAAGACAAAATTTCTTTTTTTCTTATACTCCCCGTAATCAAATTTTTCGCCAAATCCTAACTTCGTTAAATACTTTTTAAAAAGAATCTTCAACTTCAAGATAGACTTTTTTCCGACTTCCATTACAACTCCTCTCTATTAGTTTCATTGATAGCAGAATTTCCCAAGTTCTTTAATTTCACTTCTAATTCTATTGTTTTCTTCTCCAAATCGTTATTAATTACCTTTAAAGCTTCTTCGGTTATCTGTCTCGTGTAATATCTTTGCAGAGCTTCTTCTTTCTCCTGTTTAATTTCTTTCAGTTGTTGCTCTACTTCCTTTACTTCATTCTCAGAACTCAGTGCTTCAAGAGGTATGTATTTTTCATCCAATTTTATAATCTGATCGATGAAATGAGTATTGTTGATTAGAACTTCTGATTTTAGATCTTTTTCTAGGCAAACAAAAAAAAGTTTGCACTTTTTTTCATAAGCAGCATGAACGGTATTAGCTATAAACTTCGATAGCGCAGGGATGTTATTTCTATGATAAACAGTTATTGAAGATAGTGAATCAAATATAATAGCGTCGAACATCTGTCTTTTCATCACTTCATTAATGGTAACAGACAATTCGACAAGATCTGAAGGAGAAGATACAAAAAGAGAGTTTTTACCTTCTTTTACCTCCTTGAATGAAGCCGAAATCGTGTCGATGAAGAAAAAGTTTTCAATTGACAAATTGTTTTCGATAAACTTTTCTGTTAGGTACGATGTGCCTTTATTCAGAGTAACATAACAAATTTTTTGGTTCATTAATTCCTTTAGGATAGCAAGTATAGCATTGTCTCCCTTGATCTGTGGGATGACTAATACAACAACCTGGCTATCTGATAGTATATTTTTTCCATTTGCTTCCATTTACCCCACTCTTTATTATTTAATATTTTAATTACAACCCTGTGACTCTCTTATACTGCCATGGTAATTCAAAATGAATGTTTTTATCAACAAGTTCTTTTATACCTTGTAATCCTTCTTTGTTCTGATCTGTATTTAACATGAAAAGGATACTTTTTATGTTATTGGACTTTGTAGTATTCAAAAGTTTCTCAAAGAATGCGCCCACCTTTGATGCATCATGATAGGACAACAGTGAAGAGATGGAATCAAAGATAAGAATATCAGGTTTCTTTTTTAATGCTTCATCTATAGCTAGTTCTAGATCTTCCAAAGATTGTGGAGATTCTAAAAATATACAATTATCCCATCTTTTTGAGTTTAAGTCGGTCATTGCTGCTGTCACGCCATCGACAAAAAAGAACTTATTGACATCAATTCCCTTCATTTTGAACGATTGTGTTATAAAGCGGTAGGTTTTGTTCATGTCAATATAACAGGCTAACCTGAACTCTAAATCCCGAAACATGTTAAGTACAATCCCAGTAAGCCGGGTATCATCTGTTACAATCAAAAGAGATTGATTGTTGGAAATTTCTCTTTTAAACATTCGAATTGCATCATCATATTCCTTATCATATATGACAACGAGGTGATCGCTAGTAGGCCCCATTCGATATTCTACAATCTTCTTAACTTTTTCTACCATTTCATTTATGTCAAATGGCTTTTGGATAAAGTCCACTATATTTTTTGATTTCATCAAATCTTCTTTTTCTGCTTCAGAAGTTCTTACAACACTTAAAAAGGCAATTTTAGTTCCCTTTATTTTTGGGACAATGTCTTTCAATGGTGTGCCAGGCATCATAATGTCCAATAAAATTAAATCGGGTTTTTGTTTCTTCAGTTTTTTAAGACAATCATCACCATTGACAGCTGTAATAACATTAAACCCCTCTTTTTCTAAAACAGTTCTAACAGTAGATCTCAAATCTGGTTCATCATCAACAATCATTATTGTTTTTGCCATTTTGTTGTCTCTATATCTAAAATTATTTTTTTGATAATATATTATCTTTTCTTTTTCATCTTTTCAAGCTTTGTTGATATCAATCCCCCATCGATACCTCACCGATATATCATCAACCCATCATCGACTAACATCTTTATTAGCGTACTAAAAATTCAGTTAATAGGATAAATCAAAATCATATTAGTAAAAACCAAAGAAACGTTAGCTTTATATACTATATAAGTATATATGCATATAGATATATATGCAACAAATAAACCAAGAAAAAGATGTAAAAATACATCTAAATGTGACTAGAATTATTCATTCTCCTACACTTAGCACTGTTCTTATGGTTGAAGACACTCTAAGAAAACAAGATGGGCCAACATCAATAGAAGGTTTAAAAAGAGCTTTACCTAAAAAAGTCATGGACCAATCTTTGAGAGTAATACTTTTTTATCTAGAAAACAAAGGTTCGATATTAATAGGACCGAAAGGAATAAGTTGGATAGCCAACGATAGTCCAAAATTCCTTAGGATGATTAAAAAATCAAAGGTAATCGAAGCATGAAACCAGTAAAGGTTAGCTTTATAGGTAATGCTGCTAATGAGTGGGAAAGATTAAATAAAGTTGTTGCAGAAGAGAGATTTAAGGGAATAGAAAATTCTGAAAACCAGCAGCTCCTGAAGTCAATAAAACAAAAGATAGAACTCATAAAAATGAATCCTCAGTATGGCAGTTCTGTTCCAAAGAAACTAATACCCAAAAAGTTTCCTATTGATAATCTATGGGTTGTTGATTTGACTGGTTTTTGGAGAATGCTTTACACATTGAAAGGATCTCAGATAGAAATTCTTTGTTTCATTCTTGAAATATTCGACCATAGAAAGTATGACAAACTGTTTGGTTATAGAAAGAAATAGATAACAATTTAATCAATCCCTCAACAATAACTATTCAATCCATTATCGATGACCATCTTTATTAGCGTATTCGACAAATAATTATTATTTTTTCTACCCCTACTTTTTATTAAAAAGCATCAATTTTAAATATAAGTAGTGGTAAATAAATATTATGGTAACGATTAGAAAAAGAAAAATTGGCAACAAGGAATATTTCTACTTAGAACATACTATGAAAATCGGGAAAAAAGTAGAAAAAAAAGAATTATATTTAGGTAATAAAATCCCAAAAAACATAGAAAAAATGAAAGCAGATTTTTTGGGTAAAATTTATCAAGAAAAATGGTTTAGCAAGATTGACAGAATAAAGCAAAACTTTTCTGAAGATTTTAGAAGAATGCCCACTGAGATAAAGGAAAAATATTTAGAAAATTTCATGATAAAGTTCACTTATAACACCAATAAGATTGAAGGTGGAACGTTAACACTGAGAGAAACTGCCAACCTTTTAAAAGAAGGTATTACACCAAGAGAAAAACCGATAGAAGATGTGAAAGAATCTGAAGCACATAGAAAAGTTTTTTACATGATACTAGAACATAAGGGCGATTTGAACCTTGGAACTGTCTTGAATTGGCATAGATTATTGTTCGAAGCAACAAAACCAAAAATAGCTGGAAGAATAAGGGATTATCAGGTTGCTATCTCTGGAAGCAAGGTAGAATTGCCATTCCCTGTTGAATTGAACTCACTCTTAACAGATTTTTTTAGATGGTATAACAAGAATAAAAACAAATTCCATCCTGTAGAGTTGGCTGCTTTAGTCCATTTAAAATTTGTCAGTATACACCCATTTGGTGACGGCAATGGTAGGATAAGTAGGATGATAATGAATTTTGTGTTGCACAAGCATGGTTATCCTATGCTAAACATTGCTTACAAAAATAGGAATGCTTACTACACGGCTCTAGAACGGTCTCAGTTAAAAAAGATTGATCAGATATTTATAACGCATATAATCAAACGATACATTAAGGAATACAAGAACTATTTGAAATGATTTATAAAATAAAAGGTGTCTACAAATTTTAAGAACGTAGTCACCTATCGATTATCTATCATCAATCCCCCATCAATGTACGAACAATACCTATTCAATCCATCATCGACGAACATTCTTATTAGCGTACAAAATTAGCCTTCAAACCCACATGTATGGCATTTGGTACATTTCTTAGCTATTACTGATGATTTAGTAGATTCGATCTTCCTGTATACAATTTCTACGTCTTGGGAACCACATTTTGGGCATCCATCTGTTGTTATAGAAGCATCTATTATTGCCATGAAATAAGAAATTGGGGTTGAAAATATAAATAAATGAATTCTAATCCAAACTATCTAATGATTGAATGAAGAATATTACAGATTTTCTAAAATACGTATCGAAACTAAAATTGACTGTTAGGACTGGTTGGAATTTCTATAAAATACCAGGAATAAGAGAAACGATTGGTTCTCATTCCTTTGGCGTTACTTTCATAGCTTGGATTTTAGCAAAAAAAGAAAAGGTTGATGTTGATAAAGTCATAAAAATGGCTCTAGTCCATGACATACTAGAGGGCATAACAGGAGATATAACTCCTCATGATGAAGCATATAAAAACAAACATACCATTGAAAAGAAGGCAATACAAAAGCTGAAAAAAACCTTACCCAAAGAACTGAATTTAGACATAGAAAAGTTAATCAATGAATTGATTGAACGTAGAACAAAAGAATCTCAAATTGTTATCCAAGCGGATAAATTGGATACAGCATTCCAAGCCTATTTGTACGAGAAGAAAAAATATGGAAAGAACATTAAGGATTCAGAAATGTCTAATTTTTTCGACTTCAACGTAAAGAATAATAAATTTTCAAGAGAATTGTTGGATTATATAAAAAAATTAAGAAAAAAATCAAATTAAAACCCTGAAAACTCTGTTAAAATTCTCAACATTACCGCATTTTAAACATATTTCTGTCACTGTTAAGCCATGTTGAAACCTGTAGCTAAAATATCCATTACAATATTTACACAGCATCGAACACCCACTCCCCAAGATGAAATTTATCTTTTGTTTATAAACTGATTTCCGTGAATTAAAATTCAAGAATGAAAATTCATATGAGAATAGAATAATTG
The DNA here is from genome assembly GCA_964601485.1 of uncultured archaeon. Lineage (GTDB taxonomy): Archaea > Aenigmatarchaeota > Aenigmatarchaeia > CG10238-14 > CG10238-14 > JASEGC01. The sequence continues at coordinate 38,877 of CAZRNP010000003.1, read as the reverse complement.
TAACATACTTTTTTTGACATCATCATTGTTCTAAAGAAAAATATATAAGCGGAATTATAGATAAGTAGTAAAAATTTAATGTTAGAATTAAATTAGATTTATATGATCGATGTTCATGCACACCTAGAACAAAGAGATTACGATCACGATAGACATCAAGTTATCGAACTGTGTAAACAAAAACTGAATGCTGTGATAACTTGCTGTGCACATCCTAATGATTTTAAGTTAACGATGGAAATGATAGAGAAATATAAGAATTTCATTTTTGCTACTTTTAGCATTCATCCTATCTATGTGAAAGAAATTAACGAAGTACAGAAAAAAAAATTCTTTGATTTGATAGTTAAAACCAAGGATAAAATTGTTGGTATCGGAGAAACGGGATTAGATTATTTTCATGTCAAAGAAAATGAATGGCGAGAAAAACAAAAAGAACTTTTCAGAGAACATATTTTATTGGCAAAACAATTGAAAAAACCGATAGTTATCCATTCAAGAGATGCTATTGATGACACTGTCAATATTCTAGAACAAGAAGATATAAAAAACGTTCTGATGCATTTGTTTGGTGCACGTCATCTGGTTAAAAAAATCATCGAGAATAATTGGTCAATATCTGTTGGTCCAATAGCGCAACGTTCAAAGACACACAAGAAAATTATAAGAGATATGCCGATTGAGAACATTATGCTTGAAACAGATTCACCATGGTTTGGTCCAGAAGGGAAGAGAAACGACCCCACTGCTGTTATAGGAGTTGCAAATAGGATAGCTGAAATCAAAAAAATTACTCCAGAAGAAGTTAATAAAATCACAACTCAAAACGCTATTAAATTCTTTGATTTGAAGATATAAGATTAATTCGTCACAAACCATGTTCCAATGAATATAAGACATATAGCGATCAATTTTAAAATTAAAGTTGACTTATCAATTTTTTCTTTAATTATATTAGGTGCTACTTTTGTTATGATTAGCATGAAAATGAATATGAAAAATGGTTGTGTTGAGATTATTGCATAAACTAAACTTATATCACTGATTGATGTTGCAATAAGGAATGACAAAGACGCCATTAATGCAATAATCGTGTTGATTAACATCAATAAAAAAACTTTTTTATCAAATCTTTTCATATCATTGGAAAAATTTTCCCTAACTCTATTGGGCAAAAGTAAACAAAATCCAAAAATAATATAACCTAACAATTGTCCTACTAGTAATGAATGATAATCGATAAAACCTAATGCGTATTTTGTTAAAATACCATTAACTCCTAAAATAATTGCTGAAACCAAAATAAATTTAATTGCAGATGAAAAATGCCATTTTTTCATTTTTTTTAATGAAATTAATATACCACCTGCTACAATGAAAATAATTCCTAGATATTTTTGAAAATTAAAAATTTCTCCTAGAAAAATGTATGCTAGGATAGCAACAAATATCGAATCTAAATAAATCAATGGAATTACTCTGGAAGCCTCTTCTTCAATCATCGATTTATTATAAAAAATTATTGCAATTACACTAATTATACCACTTACAATTCCTAAAATGAAACCATAGATATTAGTTGATATCTGAAATGCGATGAGTATAATTATCAAACTTATTGTATCGAATAAAGATATTATTATCTGATAACTAATAGGATTTTTAATGTGTTTGTCCAATAGAAACTTGTCTATGACATTACATCCTGACCACAGTATTGGAGCCAAAATAGCATATATGAACCATTCCATAATCTTAATCTCTTCACTATATATTAAACTTTAATTATTGTAATTTTTGTTTCTCTACTAATTTTCTATCAAAAATAAAAAAATTTTCTCGATAGTATTAAATACCAAGACTAACAAAATATATTATTAGAGGTGAAAAAAATGGTTGAGAGAAAGAAAAAGGGCGCGAAGAGAAAGAGTACACGAAGATAATACTTTTATCCTACTAAAAAGGTTGGATGAACTTTATTTATTTTAACTTTGTGAAAACTTCCTAATTTCCCTTCAGTTAAAATAGGTTTATAAGTGAAGTTCCTGCCTACCATCCCACCTTTTTTGCCTTTTTCATCGATTAAAACTTCACCTTCCCAATTCAACCACTTTTTATTATTTTCTAATTTCATTTCTTCTATAAGTTCAACAATTTTTTTTGTTCGTTCGTTTATTATTTTTCTTTGTAATTGCTTCATTTTTGCGGCTTTAGTTCTGGGTCTTGCCCCGAATTTAGAAACGTTGACTATGTCTGGCTTCACTTCTTTCATTAAATCGACTGTTTTCTGGAAATCTTCATTATTTTCTCCTGGAAAGCCAACTATAACATCTGTCGATAACGTCATCAACGGGAATTTTTTCCTAAACTTTTTGACTACATTCTTGAAATCTTTAACACTGTATCCACGATTCATCACTTTCAATACATGGTCTGAACCAGATTGTACGGGCAAATGAAGGAATTTGAAAATTTTTTCTGACTTATAAGATTCTATGAGTTCATTAACAATATTTTTTACGTGCATCGGGTTCATCATACCTACTCTAATGAAAAATTTACCTTCTATTTTTGCTAACTCATTTAGTAATTCTGGTAGCCTATATTTGTTAAATTCATATGCTGCTGTATCTTGTGCTGTTATCCAAAATTCTTTACAACCTTTTTTCAAAGCTTGTCTTACATCATCAACTATTAATTTTACAGGATAGGAAAATAATTTACCCCTTGCAAAACGAGTACAACAATAACTACAGCATCCACTACATCCTTCACAAATTTGTACTATTTCGATAAGAGGATTGTCTTTTATCTTGGGTAAAGCAACTTTGATATCTTTCCTCTCACCGACTAACCTAATTGTTTTTCCTTTTAATGTGTCACTAACGACACTTACAATATTTTTTATTCGATGTGGCCCAATCCAACTATTCTGTGATGCTATTTTTTCTAATCTTTCAGGGTCTATTTCAGTCATGCAACCAGCAACTATCATTTTTTTATCAGGAAATGTCTTTTGTAAATTCTGAATCCTGTATGTGATACGTTCTTGTGTCGGTGTTTTAACATAACATGTGTTGATTATGACTATATCTGCTCTTTGAGGGTTCTTCACAATTCTAAAACCATATTTATCCAAAAGACCTTTCATTATTTGAGAGTCTGCTTGGTTGAAAGAACAACCAAATGTTTCTATATAAATTTTTTCCATATTGTTTAGATGGAATTCAAAAAAATATATTTATTATTCTTTTCTGAACTTGGTGAGTTTTTCTTCGATCATTTTATATAATTTTTCTGGGTTTCTTATTCCCCTGACGTTAATCTCAGTGTTAGGACTCGTGATTATTATGTTGCCATAATTAAAGATTTTACCAACAAAACTTTTTCTCAACCTTTCACTGCTAATACTTCTATAAGGTATTGATATTTGTGTTTTAGTCAATATTCCTTTAATTTCAGTTATGTTATCCGGGTCAATAAAATAAGCGTAATATGTAATTATTGATTCAGGTTCTAGAAAAAACAGTAAAATTAACGTAATAAAAAGAATATTCAATGTTTGTGGCAAACTAGTCATAACACCTGAAAGGAATAGGTATAAGAGCAAAAAAGTCCCAAGAATGTAATTTTCTATGAATGATAGCCTGGATATCTTTAGTTTTTTGATTTTTTCCATAAAATTATGTTATTCTGTGAAAAAATAAAGTTTCTTATTATTCTATTAATGATGAATCGATTCCATAAATTGATTGATGCTCATCATCAATTCTGAAATAATTTGAACTTATACCTTTCACTTCATCCCCATCTGCAGAACTAGTTGAATTGAAGTAAATATAGTCTATGTTTGTTTTTTCATAATCAATTCCAGACCCCACAGGTATTTTATTTTTAGCTATAAAACTTTCCAACCCAATCTCATTATTACTTGGGCTTGAATACTTGGTTCCTTTTGTCAAATTTCCTTCTAATCTATCCAAATAGCTAGCTCCATACTGACTAGATTGATAATATGAATTTTCTATATGTTTTTTAAAATTGTCTATATACCAGACTTCATGATTGTCACCGTCCAACAAAACAGGTTCACCCTCTGAAATCAGACTAGTAGCACTACTATTGACTATAAAAGGAATGCCAGGATCTGGAAAACTGCTTTCATTGATTACTCCGATTGCTTGATTTAACCCACTAACAGAACTAGTACCGTCTACGACCAATATTTTGCCAGCAAAGTTAATTGTATCTTTTGTTGCAATACCATAAACATAACCACCTCCCCCACCGGAACCTTCAATTACTAATAGAGTATAATTTCCCACATAAGGACTTTCCCAAACATAATTCTTTGGCAAACCTTGAAATATATATAGCGGGTCTTCCAGCCCTTCGATAGAAACTGTTTTACTTATTCTAATTGTTCTATTCAAAGCAGAAACTCCTTGTATGTCAGTTATGTTTATTTCCATATCAGCTTCTACTAACAAATAAAAACTATTATAAGGCTTGATTGTTAAAGTCCTGTTAATCATTCCAGTATCGATATCAACATCAAACCCTCTTAATGTTGACACATCTACTATTTTTTTAGTCCAGTATTCTACAGTAGCATTTTTCATCAAGTAAACTTCTTTTCCATCCAAAGTTCCGTTAATGATCAATTCTTTTATTGTAACGTCTGCTTCCTTTAAAGGCACAAAATCTAAAGATATGTTGTTTATACAGACGATTATTGCCCTTTGGGTTATTGATTCTATTGTTTTTCCAAGGTCTCTGATAACACTATCATAATGGTTGTTTATTGCGTCTATTCTCATTTCAATATAGATCTTTTCTCTACCGGAAGATATTAGACTTCTTTGAAACGTTATCAACCCGACTAACGTTACACCGAGGAAGAAAATTATTATACTGAACATTATACCTTTGCTCATTCATTACGCCTATTAATTAATTCTATTTTTAGAACTAAATTTCTTCTATTTTTGAGTTTTCGTCCCTTGACTTTCTTATTTTTTTGTAAAAAGAAATACTATGAAAATTATACCGATTATAATTATCAAAAATATTACAATCATGAATGGATAAGATAATAGATTACTAAAAATTTCTGATTTAAATAATTTTTCACTTTCTTTTATCGACAACACTTTTCCTGTTTTTGCATCAACCAAGACTTCTTTATTATTAAACTTTATGTCCCATACAAAGGGATAAGTAGTATCGTTTATTTCAATTTTCGTAATAAGCTCTTTATCAACCACTGCGGAATTACTTCCAATGCTATTTTTAGCAGATTCAATTGCTTCATTTTCTGTTATCGTATCTTTTTGGAATAAATCTATAGCATCGATTGTATAAAAGTCAACATCCCCAATAGCATAAACCTGACCATCATTAGTCATGAAAACTCTAATATTCGTATGTGGTGGCGTTAATTCATTTATTATTTCTCCTTTAAAGTCTATGGTCCAATAACTAAAAGATTTAGCATCGTTTAATTTATCGTAAGTATAAACAAAATTTTCTAAACCTATAATTTGAGAATTTTTATCCAAAAAATTTTTTGCTGTTTGAATAGCTTGTTCTCCAGATAATGGTGATCCTTTTTCGTCAGGTCTTAATCTGTAAGCAAAAAATATTAAACCTTGAGATGTTAATTTCACGTACCATTCATTACCATTTCTATTCCTGAATTCTTCTGCATTATCCTGGGAAAAAGCTAAAGAAATCGTTAAAGAAAAAATCAATATTAATAAGATTATTTTTTTAGACTTCATATTTTTCATTAACATATTATTTTTCCCACGTTATTACTTTTAATAAACTTGGCCCCCATATAGAACGAATACCCGCATAACTTTTATAATCCACATTAATATCTTGATCTTCTATATAAACATCATAAATTTTTATTGTATCGTTAAGCCTCCTTTTTGCATCTTCTATAGCTTCATTCAAAGTTGGAAAACTTTCATTATACCCCACCCTACCTCTGATTCTTATAGTGTAAATTAATCTATCATCTGGAGAACCTCCCACCCCCTTTATAGTTCCATCATCAGAACTATAACCAGCACCAATTTTAAATGAATTATTTCCAGTTTTAACATAGTTCACAGGTATTTGAATAATATAAGGATCTCCTAAACCTCTATAATCGGTACTATAATCAGTTAAATTGTATAAAGTTATCCAGTTCCCTGTAGAACTCGAATTCATCAACAGCCTATCTGTCCAGAATTCTGATGAATAAGAAGTTATTTTTGCATCTACAACTGTTACACCATCTGGTATATCATACCAACCTTCTTTTGTTTTAGTTGTTTGATCTGTTATGAAATTTTCACCGGTAAATTCTCTAAATCTTTTGCCTTCACGAGTTATTGAAACCTTCCCATGTTCATTAGGATTTACGAATAATACAGGTGTGTAGTTATATTCGATATAAGAATCAGGATAAAGTATGTTTTTTAGAGGTACTTCTCCTGTTATATTTACCTTCTGTGCCGCATAACTTAATTCTACTATATCTTTGGCTATTTTTCTGTATATGCTCTTTAGTTCATCTGCATTGTTACTACTATAAACAGGGTTACAATCAGATACCCAACATCTACTTGGTATTGTGCATGATGAGCCAGTCCAATAACATCCACGACTTACACATGTACTCTGACCATAATTACATGTCATACCAGTCTTTGGACAGGCAGTACAATTCCAACAAGCACTTCTATTTAACGGCTCTAATTCTGCCTGTGTTCCAAATGCGACTGAATAAACATTAATTCCATATTTGTTTCGTGCTTCGCATGATTTATTAACAGCTTCCCATTTACCGGCAGGGTCGCCTCCACATGCATCATCACCAGGAATTAAAGTGTTTGCTATACCATCACTCATAATTAACATAGCTTTTTTTCTATTTTCAGTTATATTCCCTTCTAATTTTAAATCAAACTTAGCACTTTTTCCATCATTATTGTATAGTTTTATTGCAATGACATTGTCTCCTTCTACGAACTTAGATTTATCTACCTTGATTGGTATCCAAACCTTGACATCGTCTAAATAAAATACATCATTATTATTGTTTGATTTGCTACTGAATCTAATCTTAAAATTATTTGTCATATTGTAAGGCGACAAATCTATTTCTTGATAGTGATAGGTTCCATCATCCTGATCACTGTTATGCATAGCTACTGTATGCCATTGACCATCCCAGACTTGAATAAGTGCATGCTCTTCAACGTTCGAAGGAGTGTTAAATTCAAAATTTCCTTTGAGTTTCCACCAGTATGAGAGTCTAACGTTTGAACGGCCAATTAAATTTAAAGTTTTCTCAATATATCCAAAATCTGAACTCCCAGTAGCATCCATATGACTCATAGTAAGAACATTACTTCCATTAAAAGCTGGATGATTAGGTTTATTACATGTTAAATTAATGAATCCATCATTTGAACCACCATGATCACTTATACTCCAGAACCCTGGTGCTACATTCATATCATTTCCCCTTACTCGCCTACAAAGACTGCTAGAATAAGTTTCGAATCCGTCATAAAAAATTACATTGCCAATTCTATTCCAATAAGTTGCGTTGTGATTTATAGAATCACTATCTATCAATTGTCCATTCAAATAAACATCAGTTCTATTATCCGAAAGAACATATAAGTAGGCTGAATCAAGTGAAGTTATGTTTTCTACCGTAAAATTCTTTATGAAATAATAATTGCCACCATTGTTTCCAATATTTGTGGATATATAGGGAATATAAGGATAGTTATCAAAACCTAGTATAGCACTTTTATTTATCCAACCCGAAACATCATAACCTATTTCATTCCAGTTCTTTCCATTTATAGTTGGTGGATCGCTCGCAGGATAAGAAGTATTATAAAACCAAAAATCTCTTTCATGTACATAAGTATCAATTTTGTATGTCAAAGACAACATATCGATTGCTTTTTGTATCCCACAGGAAATACAAGTGCATCCAGCAGCGTTGTAATTGTTTATGTGTGTAACTAATTCACTTTCATTATTACTCATATCGTGCATTCTTCTTATACCTGGTGTTGAACTGTAGGCAACTAATCCAACCCTGTTACCAGAATATGTTAGAATGCCATCTGTACCATTTATAAACTCTATGTCAACCGCTTTTGCTACAGCTAATCTTTGTTGAGGTCCAGGTTGAACATCATAAGTGTCCATACTCCCAGAAACATCTGTGATTAATACAGCATCTGCAATTCCTTTACCCATTATTTTAGTCATGTCAGTACCAAATGTTATGGGAACTGTTTTATTACTAACATTATTTATAAAATCCGTAGAAGAAACTCCTAACTTATTTAAAATATCATTGTAATTAAGAGTAACGTCTTTTACTCCGATATCAGAACTTCTGTATACTTCTTTATTTCCTATTGGAAATGTCACATAAACTGGAACCTTTGCACCACCGAAACTTAAATTGTTGAAATAATGTAACCGCATCGTCATATTGTTTAATATTCCAGGGACGTAGAAAGAATCATACAAGTTTATGAAACCTTTGATACCTGGAAACCAGTACCAATCTTTATTTGGGTCTTTTTCTGGTGCCAGTTGATTTGTGTTATAAGTTACTCTGAAATAACCCCCACCAATATAGGAATTATTCGCTGTAAAATTAAATTCCAGTGTGTTTTTTCCTGTGGTGAAATTCAGACAATATTCAGGATGATAACTTTCATTGCATACTAACCATTTATCTGCAGTCATGTTCCCACCACCTGCAGTGTTATTAACAAAATAACCTGAATAATTGTCGTTTATATACAGGGTAAAATTACTGTTGGTATTCATTTCCATGTAAGCTTCTAGTATTTCATCATATGGTGGCAAAGTTAATATTCCGGTTATATTACCTTCTCCAACATATCCACCGAAGTATACAAAAGAAGAATCTCTCTTACCTCTTATGTCAGTTAATTCAGCCCCGGCAACATAACCATAACCAGTTTTCCCCGGTTCATAACCAGATTCAATCCTACTAGAAACAGCTATTTTATCAGCCTGTGTACTACATGATGAGTAAATATTTTGTCCATCTATACTCAAAGCCACACAAAAACTGTCAGTTAATCCTTGCAAAACATCTTTAGATATATTTTCTGCTATCGAATAATTACCTTTATACCAAAAACTAGCTATCAAATCCAGAACTGTTTTGTTTAAATCTCTTTTTTCTAACTCACCTTTTTCTATTAAACTTTTTATTGTAGGCGTTTCTTTAACCTCGTATGCTTCAAGATATTCCAAAAGATTCATCGTATCATCTGCCATGAGGTTTAATTTTTCATATCTCTTCTCTGGGAGTATCGTCTCGAACTCAACGAATGCAACGGTTAGAATAATCATTATTATAACGCTAAGAGCAATCATAGCATCCATCGTGAAGATAAACCCCTTTTTCATTGCCACACCATTACTTCTGCTATTACAATTTTTCCATCCAGTATGCCAACCCTCTTCACTTTTATCAAATTATCAGGGTTTGTTGGGTTCAAGCCAAAGCTATAGACAACATTTTTGGTTGAATTATAAACAGTGAAATTATAATCATAAATTTCAGAACCTATTATTTTTGTAACATTTTTATAACCCAATAAAGGGTCGTTCAAGCTGTCCATTTTTGTTCTGTTGAACCTGTGTTCATTAGACAAACCCAAATCGATAACATTTGAAGGATTCCAGTATTTAGGTATACCATCCCTGAACCATACCTGCGATATTAAGTAAGCCTTCTCTATCATGTCGTTTATTTTCCTGGTTTCATCTACTCTTTTTATGCTATAAGTCCAGTATACATACAATATTGCAACCGCTAGAATGAAAACTGAGCAGGCTATGAGAAAATCCATTGAAAAAGTTTGGCCTTTATGGTTGAGTGACATATATTTCTCCTTCTCTATTTTCGATGAAATTAAACCCTTTATTTATGCTCCCAGTGATGTTTTTGATTATTATACTAGAGCCGATCGAGCCTTTGTTCCAGTCGATAAAAACACTATAATTTCCTGTTGATATGCGAAAATCTGAAACTCCGAAGAATTCTTTTTCTACATAGAACTTCCTGTTGTAACCATTACCCGATCTAACGGCAGAATTAATCTCAAAAGCTATTTTATCGCAAAAATTTTTAGCTTCAACATTCATTTTAACACCGTTTAACTGGTTTTGTAAAGAAGAACTATTCCATATAACAAAAGTGAAAATTAACACCAGAATACCGACAAAGAATAAAAATTCTATACCAGCTTGTCCTTTCATCGAACCACGCTGATGTTCACATAAGTGGTATTGGCAGCTATTGAAAATGGATAATGACCACTTTTAGTAGGTATAGAACCTACTAATGGAGATATAGTTTGGTAGTAAACATCTGTTACTCCAGCTGAAGTTCTCATTTTAAAAAGTATCACATTGTTATCTAGAGAAATCTGTTGAATCCCTTCAGGGATATAAACCTCTAATGATAACTTTGCAGGCGGCCCTTGAGAAAATACCCAATCTGCAGTCTCGCCTAGCTTATTTACTGTATCTTTTGCCAATGAAAGTTTTGTATCATCCCCATACTCGTTGAGTAATTGATACACATATACACTCAGTGGTACGAGTATTATCAAAGCTACAGAAATAATCGTGTAGTACTCCATCGCTGCTTGTGTTTTCAATAGCATCTAATTTTTATATTGGTCTTTTAAGATATTATTATTATGAGCATTCTTGAAAAGGACAGAGAATGGTTAGAAGAACTTAAGAGTAGAACCAAGAAATTAAGGGAACGTGCTGAAAAAAAACCAGAACCAGAGAAGATTCCTGTTGAATCAAAAAAGCCTACTCTAATAGACAAAGATGAATATCTTGAAATTAAAGAGGAAGGAGTGATTGAAAAAAAACCAGAAGTAACTGTTAATATTGAAAAAGAAAATCACTATGCCATCATCAAGCCCATAATTGATGAGAATAAAACAAATACTAAAGAAGAATTGAATGAAGAAAAAATAAAAAATGAGAAGCTATTACAGATAAAGGAAATAGAAAAGAATGAAGTTCCAAAAGAAACTGAAACGATAGAAGAGAAGAAAATCGAGAAAATAGAAAAATCTATTGAAGCAATTAAAACAGAGGAAGTAAAAAAAGAAATATTAATCGATATGATAGAAACAGACATAGATAAACTGATGAAAACACTCAATGAAAAAAAATCTATTAGTATTGGGGATTTATCGAAAACACTCAAAATAAGTATAGATCGATTAGAGAATTGGGCAAAAATCCTGGAAGATCATGGTTTGATTGTGATTGAATATCCTATAATCGGCTTACCAAAATTGAGGAAAAAAGAATGGAAGAAAGAATCTTAGATAAATACACTATTCTAGCAGAGAAAGTAAGGGCTGATATAGAAGTTTTGAGTACTCCTCAAGATTTTGTTCCGATTTACAGAGTTAGAATGCCCAAATTGGAGGAACCTACTCTCGTCCTATTAGACAAAATCAAGGATGATTTAGTTTCTGTCATGCGAATTAAGATTACTGAGTTGACTGACCCTAATTCTTTTGAAGGGTTAAAAGAGAAATTTTATAATAAGGCAATTGAACTCATAGAAAAACAATTACCAGGAATAGCACCAGAAAAAAAACAAGTATTAGCTGGAACTTTATTGCATGAAATGTTAGGCCTCGGTAATTTAGAGATATTGTTATCAGATGGAAATCTAGAAGAAATAGTTGTAAACAATTCTAAAGAACCTGTTTGGGTCTACCATAAAAGACATGGCTGGCTGAAGACTAATATAGTGATACCGACTGAAATTCAAATACAGAATTATGCAGCAAGTATAGCTAGAAAGATAGGCAGACAAATAACAACATTAGACCCATTGTTAGATGCTCATTTGATATCAGGGGACAGAGTTAATGCAACATTATTTCCTATATCAACATCCGGTAACACGATCACGATAAGAATGTTCAGGAGAAACCCATGGACGATAACAGACTTCATCGAGAATAACACTGTGTCGACTGAAGTTGCTGCTATGATATGGTTGGCGATTCAGTATGAGATGTCGATGATTATATCTGGTGGTACTGCATCTGGAAAAACTTCTTTCTTAGGTTCTGTAATGCCCTTCATTCAACCAAACCAGAGAGTGATAAGCATAGAAGATACGAGAGAACTAAACTTACCTAAATTCCTACATTGGATCCCGATGACGACTAGGGAACCAAGCTCCGAAGGTAAGGGAAAGATTGACATGTTGGATTTGCTAGTGAACAGCCTGAGAATGAGGCCTGATAGGATTATAGTTGCAGAGATAAGACGTAGAAGACAAGCAGAAGTACTCTTTGAGGCCATGCATACAGGTCACAGTGTTTATGCCACATTACATGCAGACACTGTTGAACAAACTTATAGAAGACTCGTTAACCCACCCATCAACGTCCCTGAAACGCTGTTAGAAGCATTAGATTTGATTGTTGCTATGTTCAGGGATAGAAGGACTGGGAGAAGAAGGATATACCAAGTTGCTGAACTCATCCCACCAACAGGACAAAGGCAAGGCATGACGATAAGAGTTCTCTTCAAATGGAATGCTAGGAAGGATTCGATAGAAAAATTCCAGAGGAGTTATAGGCTCATAAATAAATTAGAGATGCACACTGGCATGTCACCCACAGAAATAGAGAAGAATATCATGGAGAAAGAGATGATACTAAAATGGATGGTCAAGAATAAAGTTAATACAGTCGATGGGGTTGGTAGGTTAGTAGCAGAATATTATAGAGATTCTAAAAAAGTCCTGGATATAGTTAGAAAGAATGAGAAAGCCGATAGAATAATCCCTAAAAATTTACTAGAGGGTTAATTCAATGAACAATAGAATACCTTTTATGCCATTTCCTTTACAAATGGCAAGAGTAATCGTTAAACCTTTGTACGGTATAGGCACAAAATTTTCAAAATTTTTTCCTGGTTTGAACGTCAAATTGAACCAAGCAGACATAGATATTCAGCCTAGAGAATATTTGTCGATAGCGTTTTTCTCGCTATGGTTCTGGACAACTTTGACATTCGGTTTATTCTTTGTACTTTTTTTGTTAGTCAATTTACCTGAAAATTTCATTTATCTTATAATTTTTGTTCCAGTGTCTGTAGGTTCCATATCTTTTATGTACATCGTTCTTTATCCAGATTTGATAATTTCTAGAAAAACTCGTGATTTGGACAAGAACTTAATGTTTGCTTTGAGACATTTACAGGTTCAAGTGAAATCTGGTATTCCACTTTTCGATGGCCTAGTTTCAGTATCTCAAGGTAATTATGGCCTCATCTCAGAGGAATTCAAGAACTGTGTAAAGAAGATTTCTACAGGAGAATCAGAGATAAATTCTTTAGAAGAAATGATTTTCAAGAACCCTTCAATTTTTTTCAGGAGAGTCATATGGCAAGTATCAAATGCGATCAGAACTGGTGCTGACCTTGGTAACACTTTGAGTGCTATAGTCGATAACCTTTCAAACGAACAGAAAGTTGCGATAAGAAGGTATGGATCGCAGTTGAACCCATTATCGATGATGTACATGATGACTGCTGTTATCATGCCCAGTTTAGGAATAACTTTCTTAATCTTGTTATCAACGTTCTCAGGAATGCCTATCTCAGAATTTTTGTTCTGGTTTATATTGTGTATTTTGATAGTTTTTCAGTTCTCGTTTGTCGGGATGGTCAAAAGCAGGAGGCCGACGATTGAGTTATGAGATTCTATGATTCAATATTCCATGTAATGCCAAAGCCTTACAGAAACTGGATAAAGACTTACTTAAACTATGCTGGGTTCAAGATTTCCTCAGAAACATATTCAAGTTTCAGTATAATATACGGAATTTTACTAGGAATATCCATAACTTTCCTTGTTTATGCTTTAGGCATAAGTGTTTTAGGGTTTAGTGCTGAACAATTAGCTTTGATAGCAGGTTTATCTTCATTTTTATTGTTTGAAGTATTCATGCACGCTGTTCTGTTAGTCATATCAGATAAAATAGCTAATTTCACTGATGAAATATTACCCGATGCGTTGAGGCTAATATCTGCAAACATAAGGTCTGGGTTAACTCCCGACCAAGCTTTGTTACTTTCAGCAAGGCCTGAGTTTGGCCCATTGGAAAAACAGATTATAAATTCCTCTAAGTTAACATTTTCTGGAAAACCCATAGAAGAAGCGATTCAAACTATTTCCAACAATATAAACTCTAAGGCTATCAAACGTAGCATTGAACTCTTGGTTGAGGGTATGGCTCGTGGTGGTAATTTAGCTAATTTACTTGATGGTTTATCGGATGATATAAGACAGACGAAAATATTGAAGAAAGAAGTACAGGCATACGTGATGATGTATGCGATTTTCATATTCTTTGCAGCCGGTATCGGAGCACCTTTACTGTACGGAATATCTTCATTCTTAGTCGAGATGATGAAACAAATAGGCGGTAGCGTCAACATCCAACAAACTATTTCAACGGGCATGAAGTACATGACTTTTCAGAATGTAAACATCAGTGTAGATTTTCTGATACTCTATTCCTTATCTTCTTTAGGGGTTACATCTTTTTTCGGCGGTATACTCATGGGACTGATACAAGAAGGATCGGAGAAAGCTGGTTTTAAGTATGTTCCAATCTTGTTATTGATCAGCATAAGTTTGTTCTTTATAGTGAGGATGATAGTGAAGGGATTATTCGGTTCTATCGTTTAACCAACAAAACATTTAAAGGGGAAGAAAACAAAAGAATATTAGGAGGATAATAATGAGAAATAAAGCGCAAAGCGCAATGGAATATTTGATGACTTACGGATGGGCAATACTGATAGTTATAGTAGTAATTGCAGCGTTGTATTTGATGGGTGTGTTTACCCCAAAATCTCCTGGAGGAACATGCAGTCCATGCTTCAGTAATTTTGCGTTTGTAGACTATGTACCTGGTCAACTTAAATTGACTACACAACCAAGGGATATAATTATACAAAATGTTACAGATGATGGAACTGAAATCACTACCCCTAACTATCTTAGTGGATGTACAACAGGTAGCATATGTTCTGCAAGTACAGGTATAACAATAACAGGTATAGGTACATCAGGAATTCATACAATAGCTATAAATTATGATCTAGTTGGTGGTATAGCGGGACACTCAGATACAGCAAAAATCCATAACTAAGTACGATTAACTTGTTAACCGAATGATTTTTTTTATTTATTTTTCTATCTTTTGAAGTTTGAACTCTTTCTACCCCTTTTTAATATTAAAAATCAATTTTCTTGAACTTCTATAAACATTTTTATATACTAGTCAACATTATTTAATATTATTAATCACTTTTTATAATGAAAATTTATAGTGATTAACTATGATGAACGATAATAGTGAACGACTAAAAAGTATGACATTATCTATTCTTAAGAGTCATCCTGAAGGCCTAACAATACGTTCTCTTTCTGAGATTATAGGTGTGCACAGACAGACAATCACAAAATATGTCCTAGAGTTGAAAGGATCCGGTATCATTTATAGGAGAAGAGTTGGTTCTGCTACTCTGCATTATCTAACAAATCACTATAAAAATTCTAAGGTGGATGCATGAAAGGAAAAATTTTATTAATTTTTGGCATGTTTTTCCTTATTCTTTCAACGCCTTCTTTTGCACATATTTGTTGTGATGCTGCTTCTTATACTTGTTCAAATGTGGATGAAGTTTGTGTTTCAACCGCGTCATTTTGTATAAGTGTACTTGAAGGTGAATCTTGCGGTGTTTCTTGTACAACCAGTGCAGATTGTAATACAATAACACCGCCTACATATTCTTTAAACTCAACAAACTCAACTTTGGCAGGAACGCCAATAGAATTTAGGCTAAAATGGCAAGATGCTTTTGGTTTAAGTAAGGCAATCACAGGCTTGTGGAATGGTTCTGCTTGGGTTAATGCAACGTCTTGGTGTTCTTTGTCAGGAACAACAAGTTGGTGTAATCAGACATTGGTTGTAAATTCTACTATACAAACTTTATGGTGGAAGCAATACGCAAACGACACTTCCAATAATTGGGCAACCTCAACTAATTATAGTTTGACAACAACATCAGCAGGAACAATACCACCGACTTGGTCAAACATGGGCAGCAATGTTACTAATAACACGGCAGTAAATACAGGAACACCTATAAACATATCTGCTCAATGGAATGATAATATTGCTTTGAGCATGTATGTTAATTCATCTAAAATCAATAATTCTGGCTCATGGTCTAACGGAACATGGACAGCATTTACAACTGGCAACTGGTCTAACTTTACTATAATCTTTCCGTCACAACAAGGAAGCAATATAACAGTAAAAATCTATGCAAATGATTCCTCGAACAACCAGAATGTTACAGGAACATGGTTCTGGTGGAATGTAACTCCGTCAGATTCAACACCGCCAACATTTTCCAATCCCTCCATAAACACGACTTGTGCAGGAAAACCAGTAAATATTTCAACCATAATCTCCGACGGAACCGCACTTTCTGGGTATATATTTTCTACCAACAACACAGGAACATGGGTGAATACAACATGGGCTTCATTGACATCAGGTGGATTGGCAACCAACATAACTACGCTTAATTCGACAGCTGGAACCGTAGTAAATTATACATGGTATGCAAATGATACTGCCTCTCCAAGCAACTGGGCAACACAACTAAACAGCACTACGACTACTGATTGCACGCCGCCATTAGTAACAATAAGTAGTCCTACAAATACAACATATTCTCAAAAATGGGTCTGGGCAAATGTTACTTTGGACGAGGTTGGCTCTTGGTGTGGAGTTAGTTTAAATAACACGGCAAACCAAACATTGACGAACTCAACAGGAAATTATAATTTGAATTTATCTGTTCCATCAGAAGGGGCAAACAACGTTACATTCTGCTGTAATGATACATCCAATAATATGAACTGTTCGGCTCCTACTGTCTA
This sequence comes from uncultured archaeon, assembly GCA_964601485.1. Taxonomy (GTDB): domain Archaea; phylum Aenigmatarchaeota; class Aenigmatarchaeia; order CG10238-14; family CG10238-14; genus JASEGC01. The sequence goes on along the minus strand of CAZRNP010000003.1, from coordinate 21,779 downwards.
TTTTACAATTGATAACACTCCACCAACTTACTCCTTGAATTCAACTAATACTACTCTGGCAGGAGCACCTACTTTATTTAGTTTGAATTGGACAGACAATGTAAACTTAAGTGGTTACATATTTCAATTTTGTAATGGGACTTGGAATGGAGTTGGATGCATTGGCACTACTACTCCTCAAACAAATCAACTTCTACCAAATAACGCAACCAACAAGGCCTACAAGATGAATGCTGACATAAACCCATGTGGGGGCAATCCAGACTCAGCGACGACAGATTTCACGGATGCTAATTACAATAGTGTGAACACGAGCAACAACGCGTATTTCTCCATGACCACTCAAGCCCCCGTTAACGACTTGGATGGAGACTGCATACACTCCAAGTTCACTTTCAACGTGACAGCAGTCAACACCTCGCCAATAACCTCTATATATTATTGCATGGAGGGTTACTATGATCTGTCAGGTGCTGGAGGTCATGGCATGTACGGGTGGTGGAGGAATACGACAGGATGGTATGAGAACTTCAGCCAGACCTTTGGAACCACCCCTGATAGCACATATTGCATCAACAGAAGTTCCAACATAGATTCGTACATACTGTCAGACGGAACGTTCCAAGTGGGTATATATGCATTTGTAGATGGAGAAGGTGGTGCTGGCACCACGATATCATATACAGACATAGTCAATGTGACTGTAACTTATACAAACGGTTGGGCAAATGATACTTGGAATAATACAAACTGGGATAGTGCAACAGAATGGTCTAATGTCACAAAAACAGTAAACTCGATGGTAGGAGCAAACATATCTTGGTGCGTCTATGCCAATGACACATCAAACAACTGGAATGGAACATCTTGTTCTAATCCGTTTACTTATACGACAACTGATGGGACACCGCCTACATATTCTTTGAACTCAACTAATACTACTCTGGTAGGAGCACCTACTTTATTTAGTTTGAATTGGACTGACAATGTAAACTTAAGTGGTTACATATTTCAATTTTGTAATGGGACTTGGAATGGAGTTGGATGCATTGGCACTACTACTCCTCAAACAAATCAACTTCTACCAAACACCACAATAAATAAGGCATTTTACAGTGGTGACAATCTTGCTACAACCTCAACGCCAGCTTCAGCTACTACAGAGTATGACGATGCAGGTTATGATAATATAAATGTGACTGATTCCAAGTCAAATTTAGTTACAGTCGTTTCTGCCACTGTATTGGCAAAACAAGAGCATGAAAGATACGCTTTCAATCTGACTGCAAGTGAAATAGCTATTGCAACCGTGAATTGGATACAATATTGCATAAGGGCAAACGTTACTACTACACTTGCGGGTTCACTTATAGATTATTATTATAATAATGCTTCTGCAACATGGGTATCTGACCAGGCATGGACCCTAGATACGGTGCAGACGACCAAGTGCAAGAACTTTACAACCAATAGTTTGTCAACAGATATATTCAATTCCATATCAGGATTAGTGCAGTTCGGAATGACGTGCAAAGCTCAACCAGCTGAAGGTGTAGAATCAACAGTGTATTGCCGAACAGATTACGTGAATGTTACTGTAAATTGGAATTATACAACAAACGGTTGGGCAAATGATACTTGGAATAATACAAACTGGGATAGTGCAACAGAATGGTCTAATGTCACAAAAACAGTAAACTCGATGGTAGAAGCAAATATATCTTGGTGCGTCTATGCCAATGACACATCAAACAATTGGAATAGTTCTTCCTGCTCAAATCCATTTACTTATACTACAACTGATGGGACAACACCAACATATTCTCTAAACTCAACAAACTCAACTGTGGCAGGAACGCCTATTAGCCATAACTTAAATTGGACAGACAATGTAGGATTAAGCGGTTACATATTTCAATTTTGTAATGGAACTTGGAATGGAGTATCTTGTTTAGCTTCAGCACCAGTAATATACAACTTCTCTGGAATAACATCGCCAAGCACGACTTACGTGGCTGATTGGAAAGACGAAATACCGTCAAACCCAAATATTTTCGGAACAGAAGCAACAACACCAGACTACGGCAACCTAAGTTTAAGCGATAATCAAGAATGGTGGACATCGACTTCTACTGGTAGCACACCTAACAGCCAAAAATACAGATTTAAGATAAATGAATTGCCTGTTACAATATCCAATCTGACAGTCTTGTGGGAAGGCTATGGAATAGATTACATTGGCTCAAGTTGCCTTACAGAGGATAATTATGCCTACCTTTACATATGGAATTTCACATCAAGTTCATGGTTGCTTGTAGGAAGCCATACTTCATCAAGTGACTCTACAATAATGAAGAATTATACTTCTAATATAAACGATTTTGTCAATGCGTCTGGCTATTTGTTTATGTATGCCAAGACCGGAACTCCCGGTTCTAATTATTGTGAAGGAAATTTATACACAGATTTTGTGAAAGTTGAAACTACAACTAACGGACAGGTTTATACTTGGACTTCAATGACAGGAGCAACAAACTGGTCTAATGTAACAAAGACAGTCAATTCAACTGTAGGGGCGACAATAGCTTGGTGTGTATATGCCAACGATACTTCAAACAATTGGAACGGAACTTCTTGTCAAACTCCATTCAGTTATACGACAACTGGAGGAAACTTGACAGTAACTCTAATAAACCCCGGTGCAGGCTCAACAACAAACGTGGATCAAAACTTTACATTTACAGTTAATGCAACTGTTAATTGTACAATTGCCAATTGTGGTAACGTCTACGGAACTGTTCGATACAACGCTTCTTCTGCCAATCCAGATACAGATATCAATGCAACTGCAGGAGCAACACCGTTCTACAATACTTCTGGTGCAATCCTTCAATCTTGTGTTTTATCCGAAGACCAATCCTGTCAACTCAACTGGACTATTAATGCAACTGGTAATACTATCGTAGGATATAAAATAGGCGTGTTATTCAACACATCTTATAATCAGAATCACACTGATAATGCAACAATAAACATAATAGAATGTACAGAAAGTATGAACATAGGTTGGAGTTCTCTCGATTTTACTAACTCGAACCCAAACACCCCAGCCAGTAGTAACAACGCTACTGGCAATGATAATAAAATTTACAACATAACGAACACAGGAACTTGTACACTTACAGTTTGGATAAAAGGAACTGATTTGCAGAACGATACTCTCCCATACCCGAATACGATAGGAGTCGGCAATCTATCATGGAGCAACATATCAAGCGTCTATGCCAGCGCCAACCCACGTGCCTTGATCGCATCTTACTTTTTGGTAAACTCAAGCCTTACTCAAACTATAAAAAATATTACTACATATTATTGGTTAGCAGTCCCACCCGTTTATGCAGGCAGGTACAACGGAACATTGTACATATGTGAGAACACAACACAAAACAGTGGGATCAGTAATACTTGTACTTAGTCGAGGGTTAAAAATGAAAACAAACTTAATTTTCATCTTAACAATTTTTCTTTTATTTTTACAAGTTGAAGTTCAAGCCGTTGGCTTGGGCACACTAGTAAAAAACACTCGTTCCCAGATGATGAGAGAACAGACGATTAAATTTACGATCCTTCTCTGGAACCCTGAGAATTCTTCCTTTCCAGTAAAACTCAGGGCAATTCAAGTCCCGGAAGGACTATCAATAATCATAAGCCCGAAAGAATTCATAATGAATTCCTCGATGTTAGATGGTCATTCAGCCGAGAGCGAAAATGAATACGTAAACACTCCATACGGCCTCATGAAGACAACGCCCGTGGACGTATTAGTAAAAACTTCGAAATCTATTAATTCGGGAGAATATAATTTTTATGTCAACCTTGCTGCTGGTAACCCCACAACAGGAATATCCCCTATTTTTGATAAGACGATCAAATTCGACGTGAAAGTTGTAGATTACATTATTACTAAACAGGTGACTACTACAGTTCAAAAAACAGAAGAAAAAACAAAAAAAGAAACAAGCCAAAGCGTAAACGAAACCGTCAAAGAAAAAATTACTGGCATGTTTTCAAAACTTTCTAATAATACGTACTTAATATTTATCGTTTCTTTAATGATAGGTATTTTTTTAGTTGCTTGGACAATTTATAAACATGAGTAAAAAATTTCTTTCATTATTTTTATTGTTGCTAATTTTTTTAATTACGGTCAACTCTAAGTTTTTGTTCTTGACTATCACGGGTCTTATCTCAGAATCCATCATCAGCATGAGCATAGCCAACTCTACGTTTGGTAGGATTGTCTATTTTTCCTACCCATCGCAGGTTAAACTGGAATGTGAAATCGTTCAAGGTGATAACGTAACTTTTAATGTTTTATTCGAGAACATAGGAAACTTAAACATAACTGAAAGGGTTGAAATACATGTGAAAAATTCTTCTTTAGATACAATAGCTTCTTACTACGATGATGTTTATGAACTACCCGTTCTAGGAGTTAGGAACTTCTCAGCTAATTGGACACCAAGTAAGGGGACATATTGGGTTATAGCTAATGTCTCATATAACTCAACGTTAGAAAACAAGACAGTAGAAGAGAACCATAGTTTCTTGATTACAAAAAAAGAAGGTATAGGTACTTTCCGAAGATCTCCAGGCCAGATTACGAAAACGATACCCCCAGGCAGGTCAAAAATTTACCCAGTCGAGATACAACTATGGCTGGATGAATCATGCAACAGCACTACTGCCACTTTCAGTAAAACCTCAGGTATTCCAGGAGAATGGGTTTCTTTCTCTCAAGATAACCTCTACCTTAACCCATACAACTCAACTAACGTAAACATAACAATTCCTTTATTCACTCCAGAAGGCATCTACGACAACGGAACTATACATGCATATGCCGAAAACCAAACTGTCGATATAGGGATAAATATCACAGTTGCTATGGCGGAATTCATCCTAAACGTTACGACTCCAGAAAATGTATGTCAAGGTGGAAGCGTGAATGCCATAATAAACATAACAAAAACCCTACCGTCAGAAGATGTTAGCGTCAACATTACTTATCAGATAACCGATTATAACTTGACCGTTTATAAGGAGGGGACAGAAAATAACATACCCATAAGCAACAAATCAGTACAAAAATTGTATAATCTGAATGCCCCTTCTTCTTTAAACGAGACTTATTACATATTCTTGGTCACATTGGATTACAACTCGACTTTAACACAAGCTTATGACACGTTTAAAGTTATTCCTTGTCCAACAACTACAGTCCCTGGGGGCGGTGGCGGGGGTGGTGGTGGCCCAACAGAAATAAAAAAGTTAATAACAAGTAAAATTACCCTGAATACGTCCAACGAGATATTAACTGTTATAACAGGCAACAAGACAAGCTTCATCGCATCGGTCAAGAACATAGGAACAGAAACTGTCGAGTCGATAAAGATTTCGATAGAAGGCATTCCATCAGAATGGGTCAGGGTATTTCCCACGACAACTAACCTGGACATAGGTGAAGTCGAGGAATATGTCGTTACCATAGACATCCCCAATGACGCAACCTCAGGAATCTACAAGTTGAAAGTCAAAGCAGTGGATGATGTTGAAAGTAACACTGTTCTTTTAACTCTAATAATCGGGAGAAATTCAAAAGAAATAGCTGATTTGTTGTTGAAAGAGTTAGAGAGTATAAGGCCAGAGGCAAAACGCTCATTACAAGTAGAAGATTGTATAAACATGACGACTATAAAGTCGCTCTACAAAGATGCAGAGATGGCCTTTGAGAATGGGATGAAAGAATACGAAAACAAGAACTATGAAGGAGCAGTCAACTGGTTTGAGTATGCTTTGCCCATAGAGAAGAAAGTTGTTGATAAAGTTGACATCACGCTTGAATTGGAGGTTGAAACGCTCAACTCATCGAAACCCTTTTCTACAGCGATTATACCGCCATTTTACAAGCCAGGAGACCAATTACAACTGGCGGGAACGTACTTAAAAGAAAAGAATTACGAGAAGATATGCGATCCTATATTAGAAATAAAGAGGTTAATCATTATTGGTTTAGTTTTCTGGTTTGTAATAGTGATTTCCTTTACCATCTTGATTATGATTATCGTGATAATTAAGAGAAAACGAAAAGAAGAATACTACAAAGAGCCTGAGTTAATCATACCATCGACTCCTTCATGGGGAGATAAAACGTAGATTGGTAAATGCATGTAATTTAATCAACACAAAAATTACAGCCCTGTAGATAATAACAACCAAAAACATTCTTTGGTATTTCATTATAAATTCTTAAAAGTAAAAAAATCAGGAACAATATTGATGTGCTATTCATGTTGCTGTTATCGTTAAAGTACTCTGTGATACGTTTTCTGATGGAATTCCTAATGGTACAAAGACGTTGACTGTCACTGAAATAGATGCACCTACAGATAGTGTTTTGTTTAAATCTTTTCTTGTATTACATGTTGGGAAGGATGAATTTTTATCCCACCTGTATATTATAAGAGCTTGGCAGTTCTTCTTTACTGCTACGCAATAGTCTTGCAATGGACCAGCCGAGAAACTCCAAAATCCTAAATCGGTTGTATTACCGAGACCTGTACCCCATGATATGCCAGTGGATACAGCATAACTTCCTTGTGTATTCTGGATAACTACTGCCGCACTGTTTGGTGATCCTGCGGTGGTGTTCAAACATTCGTTGTTGTTGTCTTTACGTATTTCCCAGACCCACCACTGAGTCTTGTTTTGATATTTACCCCAAGATACTCCATAGGTTGCATTTTTATCTGATATAGAGCCTACTATACTCGAATCATTCCACTCTAACCTGTTAACGAAATGGTAGTTTGTATCACTCGCGTTCTTCAGTACTAAGAAAGACCCTGCATAATAACCAGTAACAGCACCCCCTAATGGGTTTGAAGTTTCTGTTGAATACGTATTCACAGATGCATACAAACTTGTTGTGAACGTAGTAGAACCCGTGTTTGTTATCGTCAATGTCTGGTCAGTACCGTTGTTACCAGGGACCACTTGTACCCAATCAAGATAATTTTTATCAACTGCTATCTGGCCTACTTCTGAAATGTTTACAGCTATCGTTGTTGTGTTCGTGGCTGCTAGGCCGATTGATGATAAAAACAGGGTCGACAGTATTGTTACTCCTAAACAAAGTACAATTAATAGGCATAGAGCCATTTCTTTCATATTTTCTCAATATATAATACTGTTTATCTTCCTATTTAAATGTTAGTGTTAAACAATAACTATATAAATTAATGTTAAACAATAATTATATAGAGCCTGATTTTATGGTTGCAAAAATTCATCCTAAAAAGACCATAGTAGATATTCTAAAAAAGCATCCAGAAGGCCTAACACTCCAAAAAGTAGCCAAATTATCTGATATGAGTAGGCTTACTGCAACAAAGTACATCCATGAATTGATTGGAGAAGGTATTATTTCTCAGAGAGAAGTTGGAATGGCAAAACTATGTTATCTTAAAAATAGATTTGCGCACTTAGTTAAAGATGAAGAAGTTTTAGAAAAGATGAAGAAAAAATTAACTTGATACATACTCTATGAATTTGAGTTTTTCCATTTCTTTTAGAATGTCTTGGAGTGTAGGTAATACATCTTCTACATTCATTTCGATTTTTTCTGCAATTTCTCCAGCAATTTGATCCACAGTTTTTTTTCCATCACACATTTTTAATACACTAAAAGTAGACTTATCTATTTCCCACATAGAACTGCCATCAAAAGTGGCATAAAGAGTGTTTATATAATCTATAACCTTTAGGTTTTTAGCTTTAAACGGCCGTCTTTCATCCATTTAATCAATTCTATATATGTTTTTAAACTACTTATAGTTATTGATAAACAATAATGTTTAATTATGTTGTATAAATTTTACGAGTCAAAGAACTTTTTAATATCTTTCAAACGATTATATTCTATTATGTTTAATTTAAGGTACATCTTAACCTTGATTTTATTTTTAATCTTGATTACCCCAGGAATACACGCTCAGTCTGTGGGTGTCTCACCAGTTGTTTTAAACTTAAATGAAATTCAACCTGGTACATCAAGAATAGTTAGGTTTTACGTAGTAACGGCTTCTGATGAAGTTTTACTAGTCCAGTTAGTAAAAACTAAAGGAGACATTGATATGCTCAAAAAAAATGAATACAAGGATGTACTAATGAACTATTCAGACCAAGATATCCTCCCATGGATTGAGTTCATAAAAAACCCCGTTGAGTTAGTTAAAAGTGAAGAAACATCAAAAACAAAAGCTGGCAGTACAATAAAAGGTGCAAGAGAAGTTAATTTCATAATAAAAGTACCTAAAGATGCTGAACCTGGTTATCATATGGGTGTTATAACGTTAGACCCTTTAACTCCTAAAACAGGTCGAACTGTTTCGATTAAAACAATCGTGCCTTTTACTTTCATCTTTAAAGTTCCTGGAAAAGCTGTGAGGGATGGAAAAATATTTGAAGTAAGTTCAGGTAGCTACTATAACGATGGCTTAATCATCAATATATTCTTTCAGAATACAGGTACCGTAACAATATCAACATTGCCCCTTGAAATTAAAATTTCTGACAAAAAGAATAACCCAGTAGATAGTTTATCGTCCGCTGCTGTTTACATAAAACCTGGTGAAATGAAACAACTGACTGCTCTTTGGCATATAGAAAATGTTGAGTTAGGTAACTATAACGCAGAAGTAAAAATCGATTACGTATCTGGTTATGCACTCAAAAAATCAACCATCGAAGTATACGGAAAACCGCTAATAGTACCTGCTAGAGTAGTTGAAAAAGAATTTGTTTTTCCCTGGTGGGTTTTTGTGATATTGGCACTTATAGTTATAGTAGCTTACATTTATTATAAGAGTTGATTTAACGAATGGAGAAAATACTCTTAATCATACTTATTATTCTTTTTTTCTTATTATTCCTACGTGTTTTCTATTTTCCTGAACCAAAAATCAAAACGAATTTTATAACTAACTTAACTGTTGAAAAAACAGAGAACCCATTTTTTATACATGAAACAATAAAATACCCCACTAATGTTAGCATCATAAAATTAATGGATAAATCTAATATCACAGTGGGTATGACAGTCGATCCTTGGAACTTAAATTTTGGCGTTGTCCCGATAGGCGTAGAGAGTAGAAGGTTCATAAACTTGGCCAATTACAAGGAAGAAAATTATAAGGTTGAAATACATGCCTACGGGAATATTAGTCCAATGATAAGCTTCGATAGGAACAACATTATTCTACACAAAAACGATGAGTTAAAAATTACTGTTTCATTGAACTCAACGCTTTCAACAGAGATAGGAAACTTTACTGGGGAGATAGATATAGTTTCAAAAGGAGCTAAATTTTCATTTTTAGAAGTGTTTTTATGAGATTATTATTTTTCTTATTCATCATAATTTTATTTTTACCAATAGTAGTAAACACACAAGAAATAAAAGTAGGTATAAAAGAAGTCCTGGATATACAAACTTCGGGGTTTAATTATAATTCTTTGATAGAAAAAGGAGAACCATTGAAAGTAAGTTTTGAACTTTTCAACTCAGGGAGCACTGGTTACAGAGCAAGAGTCAGGTTAGACATATTCAAACAAAATAACCTGATACAGACTGTATGGGGCAGTGAAGAAGATTTTGTCCCTGGTGTAACCCATCATTTTGATATTTATTATCCAGTCAATATAGCTGGTAACTTCAAAGCTGAACTAAAAGTTTATTTTGCAAACGAGATAAAAGAAATGAAATCTTTTAATTTCCAAGTTAAAAAAACAACCCCACCCGATAACACATTCCAGATAAAAGATTTCAACACTTATGAAAAAGAAATGGAGTTTAATATAATTAATAATAAATCCCTTGAAAAGGTATTGATTGTTCCTATGAACTGTCCTATGGGCTGGGTATGTGAACAAAAGGAGTTAGAAAAAATAAAAGAGAATGAGTTAAACAAAATCACTCTATACTATGAGCCAAGCCTATGGAAGGAGAGTGATATCATTATCAGCGTTTTAACAGAAGATGGAAAATTTATCACAACTAAACCATTCACGTTAAGAAGAGTAGGTACTTTGAAGCAATTCTTACACGATTTTTCTAGAACATTCAGAAGATATTTTTCAATAATCTTTTGATATGTTTCTCATATGAAGTTCATATCTTGTACATATTACTTAACAATAAGTTTTATATACAATGTTAAACTATATTTATAATTAATATCAATAATTTGTTGGTTAGATGTCAAGGGATGATATGATAACGAATAACCACTTTGAAAAAAGAATTCTTGACCTATTGGGTAAGGAAATAATGTCTACTTCTCAAGTTGCCAGAAAATTGGGTATGAGACGAGATATCACTGCTGGATACTTAGAGGCCTTAAAAAATCAAGGAAAATTAGATTTTTTCAAAGTTGGAAGATCCCACGTTTATACTACTTCAGACAGGTGGAAAAATGACTAGAGTTATAGGCATAATCTCTGGAAAAGGTGGTGTAGGAAAAACAACTAGCGTTGTCAACCTTTCTGCAGCCCTGATGGAATTCAAAAAAAACGTTATTGCAGTTGATGCGGATATAAAGATGTCTGGCCTTGGCCTACATCTTGGAATGTACCATTTTCCCATCACCTTGAACGATGTCTTGATGAACAGGGGAAAGCTGTTCGAAGCATTGTACATCCATTCTTCAGGTATCAAAATAATCCCTGCATCGCTTTCATCAGAAGACGTGAACATATACAAGTTGAAGGAGGTTTTAGAGGATCCATTTCTAGAGAATAATATAGTATTGATCGATGGGTCACCTGGCTTAGAAAGAAACACTATGTCATTGTTGAAAGTCTGTCCAGAAATATTGATAGTTACCACACCCGAAATACCTGCGGTTGCTGATGCTTTGAAGACTGTTTCAGCATGTAAAAAAACTAACACAAAATCCATCGGCGTCATCGTCAACATGTACAAGAACAGAGAGTTGAACCAAGTAACTCCAAAAGAAATCGAATCGGTCTTTGGTTTGCCCGTGGTTGGCGTCGTCCCAGAAGATAAAGACATAAAAAAAGGTATATTTAAAGGCGTTCCAGGTGTTCTAATAAACCCATACTCTCCAGCGTCTATCGCATACAAAAAAATAGCTGCTCATTTGATTGGAGAAACTTACAAGCCACCAAAGTATGCTATGTTAAAACAATTTTTGGGAAGGTTTAAAAAATGAGAAAAGCATTGTTACTTTTAATCTTAGCAATGATCCTTAGTCTTTTTTCTTCAGTTAAAGCCATCCCCACGATTTCTAACGTTACTATTGAGCCTGAAAACCCATGGCTTAATCAAGATGTATCTGTTTTATGTGCCTGTAATGACGATAACTACAGCATAAGCGATGTCTATATTAATGTAATAGGCCCCAGCATAACAATATCAAACTTACATCTTACTGAGAGCAGTGGGGTTTATTCTTACACTATCGACCACTCTTATCTTTACAGGACAGGCCAATACGATGTTACTTTCTATTGTGTGAACAATGTTTCTGAGAATGCTACAGGGTCTAGAACATTCACAGTGTCCAACCTTACTAGTAATATAAATGGTATCAACCCAAGCCCAGCGTACATCGGAGATACAATCGAAATAGATGTTTTGGTAAAGAAAGATGACATAAATCTAGATTCAGGCGTAAGTTTCAGCATTTCTTTGAACGGTGAAAATAAAAACCTCAAGCAAGACCCACCAATCTATGATTCAACAAAAGGCTGGGTTCTAAGAATAGATGCTCCATCCGATACAGGAACATTCAACCTAAACATGATTGCGGGTTATAACGGAGCAGAGACTACGAGTACATCTACTTTTGAAGTGAAACTGCCATTAGAATTTGACCTTGTCAACATCGATAAAACATGGGTAAAGCCGAATGATAATGTTACGCTGACTTTTAAGGCAATGTTCAAGGGAATTGGGGTTGATTTAAGAGATGATTACTTGAGTTTTTTGATAAACTCTGTTGATGCTAATATAATAGACATATACAAGAGTGGCGAATACTCTTATGTAAAAACATCGTTACCAAACCTATCCCCTGGAACTTATGATTTTAAAATAAAATTCACGTACATGGGGTTCGTGGAAGAAATTACTAAAAAAATTAATTATGTTGTCTCGGTATCAGGAAGCATGACAGACAGCAGTAACAAACCCATTCCTGTACAATTAAAATTTAAAAATAACGGAACGGAAACAACTTTAATCACGAGTAGTAGTGGTTCTTATTCTGGTGAATTACCCCCAGGTATATACGATGTTGAAATGACTCTTCCAAACTCAAAACTAATCCTTACAAGCGTTACGATAAACGAATTCGACAACCCGATAAAGTATGACAACCCTTCTCCACAAAGTGTCATGTCTGGGTTAGGAACAGGAGGAATTTTTGTTTATGAGATAGCTTTAACATATTCTAACGCATACATAGAGATGACTTACGATGACAGTAAAATTCTCGATGAAAATAGGATAGTCTTGTATAAATGTGAAAATTGGAATTTTGGGAGAAAATTATGTACTGCTAATTGGGGAACAGTTAACGGTGAAATCGATACTGTAAGGAATATTGTGAAGATCAACACCACGAGCCTTTCCGCATTCTTGATAGCTTACAAAAAAGATCTTTCCTTAGATTTCAGTGCTGATAAAGATGAATACTCACTGAAAGAAATCATAAAAATTACAGGCATTACTAGGGATGAAGATGGAAACCCCGTTCCGGAAATTCAAGTTACAGCTAGTATCATAAATACTGGTATATCTTCTTCTGCTAAGTCTGACAATGGTGGTGTATTCTCTCTAGAATTTCCAGGCCCAGAAAAAGAAGGGGACTTTACAATTTTTGTTAAAGCAGAGAAATCACCTTTTGCAACTGTGAATAAAACAACATCGATAAAACTCTTCAGGAGTGAAAAAATTTCAATTTTAATACCAGATAGTATTAATATCAACCAAGGAAAGAGCACACAGATGTGGGTTTCAATCGTAAACACAGGACAAATAGACTATTCACACTTGACATTATCATTGTCTGGAATTCCTGATGCTTACTATAATATGTCTTCTGAAATAGAGCAGTTGAAGTCTGGTGAAGAGAAAAAGATATCCATAGATTTCAAAATACCAGAAGATGCAGGTATAACCAGCCATTCAGGTAAACTTAAAGTCAATTACGGTAACAATTCTTTAGAAAAAGAGTTTATACTTACTATTTCAATTGGAGCAACCAATAAAACTACAAATATTTCGACTGATGAGGGTTTCAAGTTCCCGAGTCTATTTACAGGAAAATTTGTTCTATCCACTCCAGGGTTGGATGTCTTGTCGATTACAATAATTGCAATCTTAGTTTTTTTCATATCCGTCCTACTAAAAAGAAATAAAATCAAAAATATACCTGAAAGAAAGGAAGTAAAAAACACACTTTTGGATATAAAAGGAGAAATTGAAAGACATTCTGTAAAGAAAATAAAGAAACTTAAGAAAAAGAAATCCAAATAGTTCTTAGACAACTATGAAACTTATACCCCAATTTACTATTATTATAATACTTTTAATTGTATTCATAATCCCAGTTGTGTTTAGTCAATCAATAAACTATATAGAAGTTAATGGAACTAACTTTACACAGTCAGAAATTATAAACATAACAGGTTGGTCGGATAATTCTAGTTCTGATATTTATCTTTGGAATGATTATACTGGAACTCTTCAATCGATGTTACCAACTGGAAATGGAACTCAAACTAATATAACTCTGTCATACGACTTGAATACAGGGGTTTATGAGGTATCTTGTAATTCTACTTATAATTCAACATTGTCTACAAAAACTTTTTCAGTATTATCTGTAACCACTACGATTACAGTTCCTGAACTAACGATAACAACCGTTGAAGCAACAGTTAATACAACCACAATTCCTGAAACAACAGCAGTTATTACAACAATCCCAACTACATCTATCATCTTACCGTCAGAACCAGAAGACAAAGAACCCCCTGTATGGTCAAACTTGAGGCATGAGCCTTCAGTTGTGAAAGAAACAGACTCAGTCAATATAATGGTTGATTGGTTTGATAAATTAGGTTTGGATGTTGTAATCATCTACGAAAACTCTACTGGTGTATGGGAAGAACATGTTTGCGATAAAACAACAGGACGATGTTCATTAGGAATAATTAGTTTGTCATTGATATCTACTGACCTAACCAGTTCATTCCTTATTATCGGGATCATTGCTACGTTTACTGTCGTCATTTTAATCTTAATTAAACTGGGGCGTGTACCTAAGATAATATTACCGTTTCTTGGTATTGTAATCTTCATATTCTTGTTGTCGATATTTTTATCTCCTGAATTATCAAGAAACATCTCGAGAGCTTTCTCTAGATTAGGGATTGTACCCCGGATACCTGCAAAAACTTTTTCTCACACAATTCCTACCTCGAATTTGAACGCTGGAGAAGTAGTCTTGTACTACAGTTATGCCAACGATACAGCTGAAAATGAGGTCAAGACAGAAATTAACAGTTTTACCGTGCAATCTGTTGAAGCTGTAACAACGGAAACTACAATCCCAGAAGAAATTCAAACTGTTGCTGTTAAAGAAGAACATGAAAAGGTAGAAATAGATAAACCGGTTAAGTGGAAGAAAGAATTGGTTATATCAAATCCATCTACTGAAGAAATTAAAAGTTACAAGGTAACTAGTCTTCCAACAAATGCAAAGAATATTATCGTAAAAGATGATACAGGAAAAATCATCTACACAGATAAGAGTTCGTGGGAGACAAATATAGCTGGGAAGAAGGTGATATCTTATTTTGTTGAGTATGAGACACCACCACCCTATAAAGAAGAGTCTGTAATAAAACCGTTTGTTTTAGGAAAAAAATATGAAAAAAGAATTAAAGTAAAATCTGATTTTATTGAACATTATAACAATGTTAAAGCGTATACTGATATTCCAGAAGAATTATCCCAGGAAAAATATACAATTAAACTTTATCATATCATTGACAATTCAAAGATCGATGTAACTGACAACCCTAGCTATGAAGTCAAATTTTTAGATTCTGATAATGATGGTTTGAATGATAGAATAGAATGGGTTGTACCTCAACTTTCTGAAGAAGAGTTTGGAGTTGAAGCAAGCATTACAATAATCAATGTTCAATCTTATCCAACTGTTTGGGGTAATTGGACTGTCAGGTTTAATACAACTGGTACGGCTAATCTAACGATAACACCTATCAACAACACGAATTTTGATGTAGACCTACAATTTTTAGAATTGAGATGTGGGAATAATAAGGTTAACCCTGTATACGATGGAAAATCTGTTTCCTATGAAAATTGGAGTTGCTCAGAAGAAGGAAGGATAATAAACAAGGTTTTGAAAGAAGGAAAACATACTCTGGAATTCAGGTTTGGGGATGATGTTGAATATGCATATAACATGGCAATACTAGAGAAAGCTATGATAGCATACATATCTAACACTCTTAGTGGACTAAATACTCCTAAAATTAGGGTTTGGAACAATGAAACTGGTTGGGGTGGTGAAATAGAATTAGCTTCTGCTGGAAGTCCTGTTAGGTTTGTCAGACTCGTATTTTCTCCTATTTCACCAAAAAGAATAATAATTACACAGAGTGATGATGGTCTTTTAGATGCTTATGTAAGCAATGATGGTAATTCATGGACGTTTTCAAATGATATAGGAACTGTGGGTGTAGCAACTCAAAGAAGGTTCGACGTAAAATTTGAGACAGCAACTGGAGATGCGATCGTTGTTTATGCAATCAACAGTACAGATGTTTCCCGTGATTTGGCGTACAAAGTTTTATCAGAGAACACTTTATCATTTTCAGGAATAACCGAACAGTACATCAACGATGACGGTCATGCAACTAATATTCAATATTATTGGATAGTAATGGATAGAAATCCTGTTAGCACGAGTGAAGAAATCATAGTTGCTGGGATTGACTATACAGATCGTGATATAGATGCATGGATTTGGAATGGTAATGCTTGGGTTAACCGAGTAGAAATTTCTTCTAGTGTAGATACTACATCTAGAAGTTATGAGGCTTTAGCTGTTAAATATGCCAATGATGGTTCTAAAGGGATGATTATTGGTGGTGATGCAACATCTGGAAATGTAAATGGCCAATACTGGAATGGTGCTTCATGGACAACTTCAAATATAGGTGACCTTAATTCAACTAATGTTGCAGACACAAGATGGTTAACATTGAAATCAGATCCTTCAACAGATGATTTGATGGCAGTTTCTGTAGACAGTAGTTCTAATTTGTATACAATGTATTGGAATGGTAATTCTTGGTCTATAACAAGAAACATAGATTCTGTAGGAATTGATATTAGTACTACAAGACCTGTTGATTTTGCATGGAACCCCTCTGGAAGTACTGGTATTTTGATATGGGATACTGATACAACAGGAACTACATTAAGTTACAGGACTTGTTCACCTGAATGTAACAGCGCAACTCAAACTACTTCAACTTACGCTGGTACAGGCCGTTGGATACAGGCTGTAACAAACCCAAGGAATGAAGATAACACAAAAATATTGATTGGGAGGCTCAACCGCAACAATGATATAGGTGCAATCAACAGGTCTTCAACTACATTCTCAAATTATGGTGATTCTGTGATTACAGCAAATACAGTTGTTACAACATATGAAGCATTCGATATATCTTTCTTATTAGTAGAACCAATTATAAACTATGGTTGGTTAAACGTAACTCTAGACAATCCAGACCCTTCTGTTTACAAAGATTCAAGTCCTCTTGAAGTAGCCCAATATGATACTTTTGTAGTCAACGCAACTGTAGAATGTAAAGAAGCATCTTGTGGAACAGTTTCTGGTTCTTTAAGATATAATGATTCTCTGGGCGAGCCAAATATAATAATTAGTACAACAGAAGGAGTAACACCTTTTTATATTGCTGGCGAAGATATTCAATCTCGTGACGATGACTATATTTATAAAAATTGGAACTTCTCTGTATCAAATAAAATGACACAACCCACTGGAATAGCTTATAACGGAACCTACTTTTGGGTCATTAATTTTAACCCTGCTAAAATTTTCAGGTATAATAAAACTGGTGATTATGATGGTTGGAGTTTAGATTGTTCTGACCGGTATACTTCTCACCTAGATGGCATATATGTAAATGATACTCATATCTTTGTTGTAGGCTATAAGGACGCTAGTACTGCTAATGTATCCATATACGATATGAATGGTAATTTTATCAGAGGTTTTAATACCATAGGTCAGACAACGAGCCCTGTCAGTGTAATCCATAATGGTACATATTTCTGGGTTCTTTCTTCTTCACCTGGCAACCGTTATGTCTACAGATATCGTGCAGATGGAACTTATGATAGCTGGAGTTTCCAATACGATACTTTTGGTACAGTATTGGGTGATGGTTTAGAATTCAACGGGACTCATTTTTTCATTTCTAGCATCTTTGGTGGAGGCCATGTTTATGGATATGATTCAAACGGTAATTATGTTTATTGGAATTTCACTCTTCCTGAAAGTAGCCCTTATGGTTTAGATTATTCAGAAAGTGAAAATAATTTCTATACTGCTGACTTAACTGACCAATACGTCAGAAGATACGAAAAAAATATAACCAAAACAGGAACCAATCCTATTTCTTGTGGAGTTTTAAATCAAGGTCAAAAATGTCAACTCAACTGGACTGTTAGCGTTACTGGTTCTTCCGATGATTATAAAATAGATGTTAACTTCTCATCGAGCAATTATCCTGATGTCGGTAATAATGATACTTTAAATTCATACATAAGGATAGGTGGTCTTCTTCCCTTTGCGATTCAATTACCAGGGCAAGATTGGATTCTATCATCAAAAACAGAACCAGGAACCCTTACCACACCAGTAGAATTCAACGCAACAAACCCAACAGATTCAAACGTTCAACCATGCGTTGTTGGATACGGCTGTGCACCTGGATCTAAACAAGATGCTACTACACCGATATTTACCTTTAATAACACTGGGAATACAGCAGAACAGTGGAACATTTCCTTGAGTAAATCATTATCATCGTATGGGATAACTCTTTACGGTAACACAAGTTTAGACCCTAATCTTTATGAAATTACAACTAGTGGTTGGATAGCTGCAAACAGTGTCCTTCCTGGAAACACTGTACAAGCATGGCTGTGGGCTAATTTTGTTAATTCTCCAGCAGGGACTGTTCCTGATGTGTTCATCAATCATAGTTCATTGAAAGCATGATAATACTAGGCGAAACATATATTAATTAAAAAATCAAAAAATATTAACAGTGGGTAGGAACAAATGAAATCGAGAATATACATATTGAGTATATTGATTTTTTTGGCAATTGTATCTGGAGTTCTAGCCGTTTCCCAAAATTATTATGCTGTGACGACTGTATATTTCAACATTCCTTATGATGCTTCTTTCAGCATTGCAATGCCTACTGGTTATACAGTTCCTACAACTATTACGGGTACAAATTATCAGTTTGCAACAGCCACTTCATTGATTTCATTCAACTTTACTGATATTCCATCTCGAGTTGAACCTTTCGCACAAGGAACCTCAGCGTATGCTCAATCAGGAACAGCTAAACCTATTTTTATGTATACCTCATTGGGAAACACAAACATAAAAATTTACATAAACCTTACACAAACACCATCAGGAATACAAGTGGAAGTTAATGGAGCTTGTGATGGAGCTGGATGTACGAAGAATGCAGCTCTTCCTTTAAACCTAACAGGAAACTCAGAAACTCGAATAGTAGATTCTCTTTCAACAGGTGCTCGCTTTAATTGTACACTCTATGGATACGCAGATAGTAATGCACAGCCAGGTCAGTCAAATGGAATACCGATGTACCACCATTCGACTATAGCTTAAACTGAAATACTTTTAACTACATTCATTATTTTATTAGGGTGAACTAGTGAAAAAAAGTAGAAAGAATAGATGGTTTAAAATTGCTATATTTTTGTGCATCGTGTTCGTAGTAGTCTTTCTTTTTTCTTTGTACTCAGAAGGCCTATTACAACCCAATAAAAATTCTTCAAGACCAAAATATTGTGATAAAAGTGGTTGCATCGATGAATCCATAGTATTCAGACAACTACCACCCTACACACAAGATTTTCGTGAAGTTGACGTTATGGTTGAAAACAACAAATATCCTATAGTTGAAAATTTTTCTAAAGAAATACCCGATGAGAATTATTATAAACAACCAGAATTCTATCCTAATTGGGAAAACACTGGAATTCCTTTGTATACGCCAGTAAAACCTGGTTATAGTCCAGGCTATTTGGGAGTTGTTGGTTATGGAGCTTATCCTGGAGATATAATCGTCAGACCGATTAAACCAGGGGAGAATTTCTTAACAGTATCTTACTGGCATACTGCTTGGGCAGTAGCTAAATACCAAGGTATGGGTTTAGCGACAACTTATCCGACAAAAGGAGAAACAGGAATGGGTTTGTTCGTCGTAAATCAAACCCCTGATAAAGTGAAAGATTATTTTGTAGTGAAGATATCACCTACTACTTTACTTTTACAACCAAACTATCCATATTTCGGAAAAGATTGGGCTCAGAAAGTGAAAATAGATGTGCACGTGAATGAAAAAACGCCTCCGGGCAAATACTTGATAGGCGTTTCTCCTGTTAACCCACCTGTAGACTTAGAGACACAGTGGATAAGAGATTATCGTTTGGAGTATACTTCTGTGGGGATTGCTGGAATCGGAAGACCAACGTATCAAATCTTCGTAGAAGTAGAATAGACTTAATTATTTTTCTATGAAAACCTAAAAATCGTTTAATGATGAATAAAAAAATCATAATATTATTAGTTGTCTTCATCTCCCTTAACTCTCTTACAGTAAGAGCGCAAGATTCTCAGAGGTATGGTGAGACTGATGTTCATTTTAAACTAAGAACAGGGTTTCTAGAGTTAGAGCTGCAAACGTATGAACTATTCCAGAATCAATTATTCTGGGTTGAAGCTACAGTAAAAACAAACCAGAGTATCGACGCAAGCACTTTCAACGTAACCTTAGAATTACCGACCAATTTTATCATATTTAACGATGTAAACTATCATTCTAACCCATCCATAAACGAATCTACTGGGTATCAATGGGTAACGACTTGGATCGTGAATTCTTCTAATGCTTTACCAGCCACTTACAAGATTAACGCCACTGAAAATTTGTACTTTAACAAAAAAAGTGAGGGCATAACTGTCAACTCTGGTCCTACATCGCCATACAATGTTAGTGTTAAAACGGATAAACCATCTTATTCTTTTGGTGAGACTGGAGTTGTTTTCACTTATATTCTTGATAAAAATGGTTATCCTTTCAACGTCGAAGGCAAATGTAATTCAACCATCTACTATCCCAACAAGACGTCGACGTCATTCAAGAATGTTTTAATGACTTATATTGTCGGTAGCAAGGGTGAGTACATCTCTTATAGTAGTTTTCAAGCTTGGAACGTTGAAGGAACTTACACAGTTGAAGTGAACTGTACAAAGCCAATTGGTTATGATAACAAAACTTTTACTGTTTCATCAGGAACAACTACTACAGTTTCTGCTACAACTGTACCCCCCCAACCACCCAGTCCAGGTCCAAGCCCCGGCCCTAGTTCAGTAATACCACCTGTTAGGGTTGTAAATTTCACGATCGACGTAGATTTGATAAAAGTTTCATTGGCTCCAGGCAAGACTGAAAAAAAATCGATAAAAGTTTCTAACACGGGTAAAACAAAACTTAACATTACAGGAAAAATACAGTATGTAGATCAATTGTCGTTCTTCAAAGAAGGTGGTACAGAGTACAAGTTTGGCCTCAACCCCGATCAAACAAAAGAAGTAGATGTTAACTTCTTTGCAAAAAAAGATCAAGAAGCTGGCGTTTATCCTGGTAAGATCGTTTTTACTGGCGATGGTGTTGAAAGAACAGTTTTGGTTGTAGTGGAAATCGAATCTGAAAAACCGTTGTTCGACGTAAAAGTAGAGACTTTACCAGAGTACAGGATGGTTTATCCTGGGGATAAAGTAATGGCACAACTGACGATATACAACTTAGGTAGAATTGGGAGAGTCGATGTTAACGTCGAGTATGGGATAAAGGATCTGAATGGGAAGATTATAACTAGTGGGAATGAGACAATGGCCGTCGAAACACAACTTTCTGTCGTCAAGACTTTAAACACCCCGTCTACACTAAAGCCAGATAACTATGTGTACTTTGGAAAAGTGAGTTACAAAGATGTCGTAGGCACTGGTAGTGATATGTTCCAAGTTTTAGAAAGGACAAAATTTGTACTCCCAGTTAATTATCTTGTCTTAATCCTCCTTGCTTTCTTGATTCTATTACTGATTTTGATTATCTACACTTTAAAAAAACGTAAGCCAAAACAAAAGAAAATAGTCCACAAGAAAAGAAAGAAATGATTATGTTTTCAATAAAAAATCCACTAGATTCCCATCATTCATTTCTTCTTTTTTCTTGCAAAGAACTTGAAGAAACCAAACACTAGGATTATCGCTATCACTGCGACAACAGCA
>CAZRNP010000002.1:0-57083 GCA_964601485.1 uncultured archaeon | reverse complement strand
GATAATCATCTCATGGGTTGAGTATCCAAACGTAGAAATTTAGAGTCAATGCAATACTGACCCATATTATGTATGAAAGTAGAACTAATCCTGCATTCTTGGATATCTTGTAAAATTTAAAGATTGTTACTGCGATAGCTATCCAAAGTATTATGATTTCAACAAAAGCATAGAAAGGAGATTTTAAACCAAAGAAAAGTATTGACCATAGAGCGTTCAGTACTAATTGAGCAGAGAAGATAAACAAGGATGACTTCACTTCTTTATTTTTCAGACCTTTGTTCCAGATTAAATATAGTGATACACCCATCAGAGTATAAAGAGTAATCCATACAGGTCCAAAAAGCCAGTTGGGTGGAGTAAAACTCGGTTTATTTATCGTGGCATACCATGTTGGAATAGAAGAAAAAGTAAATATTGAACCGATAGCACCTGCTACTTGACAAACAACGATAGCAACTATGAGTTTAGCGATATTTTTAATTTTCATGGTTGATCCTCTTAATATATTTTTTGTATAAATGATTAATAAAAATTTTTGAATCAACCTTAATTAGATAGGTTTTAGTTCTCGGGAAAGATAATCATATTATGAAGAAAAATATGAAATGGCTCATTTTTGGAATAATTTTCATATCATTCTCATTTTTTACTGCATCAGTATACGCATTTTCTTTTAATGATATTTTTTTCTGGGTATCAAATTTTTTTGGAAGGATTACTGGTTATGAAGTTTATATAAATGACACCACGACCACGATCGAAACAACAACTACTACATTACTATCTTGTCAATTTGAATGTTGTACGGACCCGACTTATGAAAAAAAGGTATGTGAATATCCCAAGACTTGTACAGATGGTAAATGTATAGATACCGCAACTACGACGATACAAACCTCCACTACAGTTTTCCAAACCGAGACAACCACTACTTTATCATCTTGTCCATACGAATGTTGTCCAAAAGGGTCAGGTTATCAAATAAAAGAGTGTCCATATCCTAAAAATTGCATACAAAACAAATGCATTGAAACTACAACTATTCAAGTTATACCATGCACAGATTCTGACGGTGGAAAAAATTATGATGTTAAAGGGACTGCTAGAGATCGATGGGGTGAATATACAGATTATTGCAGTAATGAAAGACAAATAACTGAATATTACTGCCAAGATAGTGGTGATGGAAGAGGTCTGGTAGTATGGACTATTGGGGCGGTTGATTGCAGATATGGTTGCAAAGATGGAGCATGCTTACCTCAGCCTACACCTGTTTGTGGTAATGGAATTTGTGAAACTGAGGAAGAAAAAGCAAACTGCCCGAAGGATTGTATAAAATGTTATCAGGACAGTGAGTGTGGTCAATCTACCACCAAAAAAACCTGTGATTATCCAGGAATACCCCCCTCATTAATGAAACCTGAGGCAAGACTTCCCGGTGTTTCTTATGCGTGTACAGTGGAAACAAAAAATACGTGTCAAAATCCAGGAACAATTAATTCACAATGCATGGGTATAGGAGGGGTAGCATGTAAACCCTGTGAACTTGGATGTCAAAATGGAGAATGTATTTCAGCGGTAACTCAAACTGAAACTTGTACAGATTCTGATGGGATTAACTATTACTTAAAGGGTTATGTTGAATTTCATCCTGATAAAAAACAAGCTTTTGATACTTGTAGAGTAATAAATTCAAACACAGACTATTATGATACTTATGAGTGTAGTGGAGAGAACTGTTATGTTCTAGAATCTTCATGCACAGAGATTGGGACAGCCCAATCTCATGTTTGGAAATGTCCGAGTAATATATGCAAGGACGGTGCTTGCATAAAAGCAGAGGAAATTAAAGAACAGGTTAAATGCATATTCTATAATTCAGATATAATCACACAACCCACTCCTGCAAAACCGTATGAGAAATGCTATGCAGATTTACGGCCAGCCGTACAAGCAGTATGCACATCTGATGGAAATGTAGCTGAGGAGAATGGAAAGAAATATTTGTATTGTTTAGTTGATGTTGCTGGAGAAAAGGGAACAAAACTTGCATGGAAGAGCAGCTGTGGCGGATATGCTTATACTGTCATTGATGGGAACAATGAAAATGTAGAATTTAATTGTATTCCAGCTTCTAATGTAACTGAAGAACAAATTAAAGGAAAAGGATTTAGGTATGCGTATTTGCAGTGCCTTGATGGGCAAGAACAAAAAATCCTTCCTCCCGAGGGCGTGCTACTCTGTCAACCTGCCGGATTTTATCAGCAACGAGCCACAAACTTTTGCAAAGATCATTGTAATGCGGATGGAAGCAAGTGTGGAGTGAATTCTTTCAGCATTTCACAAGAATGTTATATCGATACAGAGGAAATAGTTTCTATCCCAGCTGTCCCTTCTACAGAAATACCGCAAGAAACACAACCATCACAACCAACAACAGCACCAACAAAAGGCATGCTGTATTATTTTCGTAGTGACGACTGTCCTCATTGCATAGACATGGACACAGAGATAGGAATATTGAAACAAAAAGGTTTTTTTAATGATTTTGGGGCGGCAGTTTTCGATATAAATGATGAGATTTCACAAAAATTCGAAATTAAAGCAGTGCCAACTCTTATTCTTTACAAAGATGGCTGTAGTTTTAGAAAAGAAGGTTTAATTAAAAGCGATGATATTATAAAATGGGCTTATCAAGCCAAATGTCAAGAAGAACCAATTCTAATATGTAAAGACAGCTGTCCTTTAGATGGAAAATGTTATCCATTTGGTTATAGGAAAGAAGGAAAATATTGTTCTGATGAAGGAATGTTTAAAGAACAGTTAAAAGAAGATGCTGCCTGTGAGAATAATTTTGAATGTTTAACAAATGTTTGTGTGGATGGAAAGTGTATAAGTTCAAATTTGATTCAAAAAATCATGAGCTTCTTTAAAAAACTCTTTGGATTAGATTAGCTAACGTAATCATATAGGTTTTTGTCTAAATAGTCACTATCTAAATTTTAGAGAGCCTGTATGTTTGAAATAAATCTTAATTGGTTTATTGAACTCTTTACCTAATAGTTTAATTTCCTTTTCTTTTTCCAGCCAAAATTCTTTTGATAAGTTTCTGTATTTATCTTCTAATCCAGGAAAATTCTTCCTTATTGCTTCAAAGATTTCTTTTTTTGCTGGAGCCAAATTCAAATCTTCAAACATGAACAAATCGATAAACGGTGAAACTTCCCTGAAAATCTCTTCCAAATCAGTTAAATACGGTAAGATTGGACCTATAAAAGCATAAGTATAGAATCCTTCTTGTTTTAGTTTCTTCAAAGCTTCTAACCTTGCATGTGAACCCGAAGAAAATGGCTCAAACACTTTTTTGATATTTTCATCTAAAGTCGTTATTGTTAAGCCGAGTTCACAATTTTTGAAACGTCTAAAAACATCGGTATCCCTTAAAACTAGATCAGATTTTGTTAGAATGCATAACCTCATCTTCGGGTTTAAATTTTGAAGAACTCTCCTTGTTAATCGGTATTTTCTCTCGATTGGTTGGTATGGGTCGGAAGAAGTACACAGAATAACGCTCCCTGTTTTGTTTTTACTTTCTTTAGCAATCAGTTCAGGGGCATTTATTTTTACATCAACGAATTCTCCCCATTTCTCATTCTGTTTTCTCCATCTGCAAACAAATCTCGCATAACAATAGACGCAGCCATGCATACAACCAGAATAATGATTTATAGCCCAATCTGCACCAGGAATTTTGGTTTTATGCAATACACTCTTTGCTCTTACTTCATGTATTTTAACCATATTGAAAATGGGAGAAACAGTTTATTTAAATTATGATATTTTGATGAGTCAGGGTAGTGAAGAAGTGTTGAAAATAAACGAATTATATAGGATTAAGTCATTATGCGAGTATACGACCAATCCGTTTTTTTAATTTGCTTATCTTTCAATGATAAATATTCGCGATACAATCGACCAAATGCATCATAGTGAATTGGATTTATAGATTCTGCCAACTCTAAAAGTTCACGTGCCATCTTTTCAGCCAAATTATTCCCGAATATCATTCTGGTGTATATGCCTCTCTTTCTGTTATTTAATATATCATCAGCTACTTCTCTCATGAATGGTCTTTGATCAATGTCTTTTGATATTTCAATCCACCATCCATTTGGTTTCAGGCGGGGATCAATGAGAAATGTATAAGATGCATCTCTGCCATACTCTTCTAAAACTGTTCTTAACCCTTCAACTTTCTCGTACTCGCCTTTTTGTTCTAAATCCCGCAAAGTTTGATCAACATCTTCGACGGGTAACCTAATAACCATTTCATCACTATGTTAATTTTTAAGAATCAAGGAATAAATAATAGCAAATTCAAAATCAAATAAATTTTTGTCCTTATAATAAGATATGATAGTCATGAAAAAACTAATCCTGTCATTGTTTTTAATCGTTGTATTCAGTGGCTGTGTCCAGCAGAATAAACCAATAGCCTGCACAGAAGAAGCCAAAATATGTCCAGATGGTTCTGCTGTCGGGAGAGTTCCACCAGATTGTGAATTTGCACCATGTCCGACTACAGTAAACTGTTCAGCATATTCTGGTGAGGAAATTCAACACTGTCCAAGCCCATGCGTTGTATGTCCGCCATGTATTGTATGCAGTTCAATCAGTTGTCAGACTGAAGAATTCTGCAAAAGTATTGGTTTTGATAGGGATTGGTATAACAAGACAGTTCATGCTGGTTCTTTACCAGGTTAAAAAAAAGAAATAGGAGGGAATAATCCCTCGGTTTAAAGGCTGACGACCTAATAATCCTTTTGGTTGGAGAGTATAACTGGGTTTGGGAAGTAGAGTTGTGATGAAGATAGGTTTTTGTTCTGTATAGTAATTTAAATATAATGAACTATAGGTTTTTTATGAATCTAAAGACTATTGGAAGAATTATTGAAATCATAGTGGCAATTCTTCTCACAATAATTGGATTAAATCTTGGAATAATGATTTCTTCAATAATTTTAATTTACTTTTTTCTTGTTGAGGCACAGAAATGGAAAAGTGGGAAAAAATTATGGAAAAAAATTAAAGCAAAAAAAGAAGTGAAATACTTAATAATTTTTATTTCATTTTATTTTCTGTTACTTTGTTTGACTCAATTAATTAATGTTCTTTATAACTATTCGTTAATTATTCTATCTTCTAATTTTAATGTTGGAATAACTAATTTCCTCTATTTCTTTTTTGACTTTTATCCTTTACTTCTTTTATTAGTAATTTTAAATTCCATTTTAACAGATTTAGAGAAAAAATTTGATAATTTTTTTATTTGGTGTATTCTATTCTTATTAATTAGTATTATTATTTTTGGGAATAACACTATTGAAAAAATCTATCCTTCAACCTTCAATTTTATGCCTTATTCATTTAGAATATCGAGTAACAACACTTTTGTAGATATAAGTTGTAAAAGCGGAATCACTCCACCAAGAGGAGATCCAACTGTTCCTGATTATATGCATTGTAATATGACTTTTACAAATTCTAATAAAGAATCTCTTATTATAAATGGAATACAAACATATGGTACAATTTTACCTAATGCTACTTATTCAACTAATGCTTATTCTTGTTACCTTAATTTAACACTAAATAAATTGCAATCCTGTCTGATATATATTCCTTTGGGTCCTGAAGGGACACATGAATTTAAGTTTAGTATACAAGTTTATTATCAAAATTATTCCATTTTTACAAAAATAAACTCAGGATTCTTCGATTATACTTGTTTTACAGAAGAACAATATCAGAGTAGAATCTTTCAAAAGCATACTTTACTTGCCACTATAGTTATAGCTGGTATTTTTTCTGTATTCAGCGCAGTCAAAAACCTTATGGATATTTGGGGTAGGGAAAATGAATAAAAATTTAACCAAGAACTAGAATGCCATAACCAAAGATTCTAAAATAATGAATTTTTAGTTTTTGAGAAAAAAATTAACTATTTTAGTTTTATTTTACAAGAAGTAATTATGTCTGGAGAATTTGAAGTATTATTTAACAATATTGGATCTGATGATTATAGTGATATGATAGTTCTTCGTGGAAAATGTCCTTTTTGTGGTGATTCTGTTTCATTTAGACAATACGGATCATTAGAAAGAAGTAGAATTATAGGTCGTAATGTTACGCTAATTTGTGAAGGTTGTGCTTCTTTTGTCGTGTATTCTTTGACGGAACAAAAGTTATACCCAACACCTATACTGAAAGGGTTGGAAGACTTACCAGAAGATATTCAAAAATACTACGATGAAGGTCTCAGATGTATTGCCAGTAGTTGTCCAAATGGAGCTGTAACATTATTTAGGAAGGTAATACATGAGCTTGGTATATATTATGGTATTTCTAAGAAAAATGATGATAAAAATCTTTATGATATAATAAATGAACTAGAAGAAAATGGTCATATCGTTCCTAAATTAAAGAATGCACTTCTGAGTGTTAAGGATATAGGTAATGATGGTGCTCATGTAAATGAGAATGAACCTGATATAGAGCAAGCATCTGCTTTGAAACATTTAATTGAAGTAGTACTTAATTCTACTGTATTAGCCGATAAAAAGATGGATTTTGTAAAAGAAAAACATTCTAAAAAATAACACTCACCCTCAGCGATAATTACGAAGGAAGTTGTAGAAACGTTTCTATTCCAAACATTTTTCATCTTTTAAACCAATAATATTCTCATGATAATCCCAACCCTTCAACTCGGCAACCCAACTCTCAGGAAAAAATCCCTTCTCGTCAAAAACGAAAACATAAAGAACATCATAACAGACTTGACAGACACTCTTCATGAAGCCCAAAGGAAGTTTAACTACGGTCGTGGCATCGCAGCTCCACAGATAGGCGTTTTAAAGAGAATAATTTACATCGACATGCCAGACTTCAAGTCAGGACTGATAAACCCGAAGATAGTGGAAACATCCGATAAGAAGTTTGAAGTATGGGACAGTTGTTTCAGTTTCAACGTAGCGTTCTTCGTCCTAGTCGACAGGCATTACTCCATAGAAGTGGAATACTTTGACCAGGAAGGAAAAAGACACACGATAGAAGCTGAGGATAAATTGTCTGAACTGTTGCAGCATGAGATAGACCATCTTGACGGGATACTTGCGATAGACAGGATGAAAGATAAGAAGATTGTGATGAGGTCGGAATTGAAACAACAAGAAAAATAGGTTTTTACT
Source organism: uncultured archaeon (assembly GCA_964601485.1). Taxonomy (GTDB): domain Archaea; phylum Aenigmatarchaeota; class Aenigmatarchaeia; order CG10238-14; family CG10238-14; genus JASEGC01. The sequence continues at coordinate 49,830 of CAZRNP010000002.1, read as the reverse complement.
TTAATTTTAAACTTTCTATTTTTGGTTTTGTGTATAATTTTTCTCTCTACCCTGAGGATTACTGTAACTTCTCATTAAACTGAAAAAAATCCTTACGGCAGTGCTAACATATTTTGGACATACATTCTCATGTGCTTCTTTCATACCTTCTTCTGTAGAAAGGTCACAAGAACATAAATCTTTACAAAGCGCATGACCGTACTCTCTTCGAAACATTTTGTATGATTCTTTTACTAGATCGCCAGTGGGTTTTCTGGGTTTTTTGGGAGTGGTCGTACCCGTTTTCTCACCTAAAGCCGTAACAAGAGCGATCAACACTCCACATTCTCTTCCTTGCCCACCTATGCCACCACCAAAACCAGTTGCACGTTTCTTTAACTTCTCTAATCCATTAGCGTCTATTTCAAAAGTATACTCAGCTAGCGATGCAAGAACACTCTGACAACAGTTGAAACGAGCAGCAAAATTTTCTAAAGCTTTAGTTTCGGCTTTAGCTTCAATTTCAGGTGAATATAGATTTGCCATATAAAAATTAAGTTAGATTAAAGATTTAAATTGTTCGAAATTATCCAGCCAATAAAAATCAATTTTAAATCCTTAATAACGAAACAAAAATCTATGACAAATTCAATTCATAGATATTTTAGTCGAGCATATGCAAAAGGAGATTCAACTCATAAGTATGGAGCTGAAGACTTAATCGTAAGAGCATCTGAAAGATTTAAACCTGGTTCTAGTGTTTTAGATTTGGGCTCTGGGGCAGGTGAAGGTTCACTCTATCTGGCAGAAAGAAACTTTAAAGTTACTGCCGTAGAATATGCAGAAAGCGGTATTAAAAGAATGATGGAATTGGCAAAGAAAAAAAATGTAAAAATAAAATCCTTTTTAGGAGATGTAACTGATCCAAAGGTTCTTGCTCAATTAGGGAGTTTTGACAATATCATTTCAATCAATTTATTACAATTCTTACTCTACACTCAGATAGACTTTTTAATTTCTTGGATGCAATCTCACACTAACCCTGGTGGTTATAATGTTATCTCTGCTTTCGTTGCAAGAAATGAAAAAGAAAAACAAGGAATAATAAAAGATAGTTTAAAAGAAAATAGACCACATCTCATCAGATATTTATTTAGTCAAAATGAGTTGAACGAAAGATATGCTAGTTGGGGTCCTGATTATCATAAAGAATTCCTGGGTCCTTGGGAATCCCATGGTGAAAATCGGCACAGGCATTATCTCGGTCATTTAATAGCACAAAAAATTTAGAGAATTACTGTTGAAACTAGTTTCATCCTAATCCATATAAGCTGTTCCTTTCAATTTAGGTTAGGTGATTTGATGTCAAAAGAAAAAAATCAAGGATTAAAAACTGGTTTACTTGCAGGTTTAATCTCTCACTCTTTTTGCATAGCCTTTATAATACTTTCAGTCCTAGGAGCTACTACAGCAACTTATCTTTTAAAACCTCTTCTACTCAACCCATACTTCTTTTATACCTTGATAGGGCTTTCTTTTGTTTTTGCCTCTGTCTCAACTTTTTTCTATTTTAGAAAACAAGGTATCATAATATTTAACAATACTGAAAAGGGTTTGGAATTTAATTTTTTTACAGAAGCAATTAAGAGAAAATGGAAATATCTTTTGACGCTCTATAGTAGTGTCATTGGTGTGAACATTCTGTTTTTCTTCTTGATTTTTCCGATCGTAGTTGGCTCATTATCAAACACTAATTTATCCATGAATGAACCAGTAGTATCATCGTCAGAAATAATTCTTAAAGTTGATATACCATGCCCGGGACATGCCCCGTTAATAATCGATGAATTGAAAAAAGTTGATGGGGTTTTGAATGTGAAATATGATTGGCCGAATATATTCAATATAACTTTTGACTCGAAGAAAGTCTCGAAAGAAAAAATTTTATCTCAAGAAGTTTTTAATTCATTTAAAGCAACAATACAAAACGGTTGAGAAGATGAAAAAGAAGATTGTATTAATTATAACCGGCATGCACTGTGTCAACTGTGCAAAGACAATAGAGAATTCTCTAAAAAATTATGATGGTATAATAAACGCAACAGTCAATTTTGCTTCTGAAAAATTGTACGTGGAATATGATACTGATAAAATAGACATAGCCAAGATAAAAGAAGCTGTAAAGAACACTGGTTACACGGCTGAAGAAGAACTAGAGGATAGAGAAAAGAATGTAAGAGAAAAAGAAATAAGAAATCTGAAAATAAAACTCATCTCCAGTCTCATCTTCACTATACCTGTCTTCTTCGGAAGTTTTTCTGATATATTCCCATGGGTCCCAGAATTTTTGAGTAATCCGTATTTTCTTCTAGTCTTCACAATTCCTGTTCAATTCTGGATAGGGTCACAATTTTACAAAGGGTTTTTCAACTCTATAAAAAATAGAAGACCTGACATGGACACTTTGATTGCCGTTGGTACTTCTGCTGCTTTTTTCTACAGCGCCGCTGTTACTCTATTCCCATCATACTTCACTCAACATGGTTTTCAGGTCCAATTATACTTTGACAGTGCTGCAGTCATAATCACTCTGATATTATTAGGCAGATATCTGGAATCCATAGCGAAAGACAAGACTTCAGAGGCGATAAAAAAATTATTAAAATTACAAGCAAAGACTGCCAGAGTGATAAGGAATAAGAAAGAAATAGAAATTCCTATCGAAGAAGTCAAAGTCGGTGATATTGTAATAGTCAGACCAGGGGAAAAGATACCAGTTGACGGAATAGTAACAGACGGTTATTCTTCTGTTGATGAGTCGATGATCAGCGGTGAAAGCATACCTGTTGAAAAGAAAAAAGGTGATGAAGTCATAGGCTCGACGATAAACAAGACTGGCTTGCTGAAATTCAAGGCAACAAAAATCGGAAAAGACACGATGTTGGCACAGATAGTGAAGATAGTCGAAGAAGCTCAAGGTTCAAAGGCACCGATACAGAGGATTGCGGATACAGTCGCATCATACTTCGTTCCTGCAGTGATAATCATCGCTTTAGTCTCTTCATTGACATGGTATTTCCTAGGTAGCACGATTCTAAAGGGAACATACCTGGCAAATTATTCATCGATGACCCCATTCTTGTTCTCTTTTACGATATTTATATCAGTCCTGATAATAGCATGTCCATGCGCTCTAGGCCTAGCAACACCCACGGCAATCATGGTCGGCACTGGCAAAGGTGCTGAGAACGGAATACTGTTGAAGAGCGGTGAATCTTTGGAAAGGGCATACAAGATGCAGACGATAGTGTTCGACAAGACTGGAACGTTGACGAAAGGGCAACCAACAGTCACTGATATCATTCCTATCAACTCGAAAGAAGATGTCCTGAAATACGCAGCAATAGCGGAGAAAGGTTCTGAGCATCCACTCGGAGAAGCTATAGTCAAAAAAGCAAGTGAAAAAGACATTAAAATACCGTATGCTGATTCGTTCAAAGCTATACCAGGTCATGGTGTGAGAGCCAATTATGGCAAAAAGACTATCTTATTAGGCAATAGGAAGCTGATGACAGACAATAAAATCGATATCAATAGTATCGAAGAGAAGATAACTAGACTGGAAAATGAAGGTAAAACGGTGATGATAGTCGCTTTAAACAAGAAAATCATAGGTATCATAGCAGTAGCAGACACTCTGAAAGAATACTCAAAAGATGTTGTAAAGGCGTTGCATGGTATGGGAAAGGAAGTAGTCATGATTACAGGGGATAACAAGAGGACTGCAGAAGCAATAGCCAGTCAAGTTGGTGTTGATAGAGTGTTATCAGAAGTACTTCCAGAGGACAAGGCGAAAGAAATCAAGAAACTACAAGAAAGTGGGAGGGTCGTGGGTATGGTTGGGGATGGTATTAATGACGCCCCAGCGCTAGCGCAGGCGGATATAGGCATCGCTATCGGCTCTGGGACAGATATAGCCATAGAAACTGGTGGTATAGTCCTGATAAAAGATGATTTGAGGGATGTTGTGATAGCCATAGACCTGAGCAAAAAGACGATAAACAAGATCAAACAAAACCTTTTCTGGGCATTTTTCTACAATTCCACTCTAATCCCAGTCGCAGCCGGTCTATTGTATCCGTTTTTAGGTATCTTACTCAACCCGATGCTCGCAGCAGGCGCTATGGCTTTCAGCTCTGTAAGCGTCGTTTCTAATTCACTTTTAATGAAGTTTTACAGGCCAAGAATAAGAAAACCATAGGTAATCGGAACGTATTTAAGCTTATTCATTTACATTTTTAGTGATATGGTGTAAATATGCCAAAAGAAAAAACTGAAGGAACTGAGGAAAAAAAGAAAGAGGGAGTGACGATAAAAGTACCAAAAATGAACGTTTGGATGATAACGACAATAGTCCTAGCGATAGTATTGGTCGTAGTTTTAGTCAAAGGTCAAGGAATTACTGGTCAGTTCGTGACACCAGCGGCCATGAGTGCTCAAGATGCAGCTAATAAGGCAATTGAATACATAAACGATTATCTGTTACAAGGCCAAGGAACTGCTACTCTTGTCAGCGTCAAAGAAGCAAATGGTTTGTACAACGCTAAGTTGAACATTGGTGGTAAAGAATATGATACTTACATGACAACAGATGGAAAATTGTTGTTCCCGTCTGTGGTAGATATGTCACAAACACCTACAACGCCTACAACACAAGAGCCAGAGAAGTTTGAACCTAAGAAAACAGATAAACCCGTAGCTCAACTATACGTCATGAGTTTCTGTCCATACGGTGTACAAGCAGAGAATGCCATGAAACCTGTTGTTGATTTACTGGGCAGCAAGGCATCGATCGAACCACACTTTATAGTGAGTGTAAGTGGTAGTACAGTAAACTCATTGCACGGAGAGTACGAAGCAAATGAAGATATGAGACAAGCATGTATCTGGAAGAATTATGGCCAAGCAACATTCTGGGCTTATGTCGACTACTTGAACAAAAATTGTAACAAAGGTAACTTGGACACTTGTTGGAAAGATGCAGCAAAGAATGCTAAGGTTGACGTAGCAAAGATCGAGAGTTGTTTTAAGACAGAAGGTCTCACATTGATGAAAGCAGAAGATGCTCTATCAAAACAGAATGGTGTAAGTGGATCGCCAACCTTGATAATCAACGGTGCTAAATTCAATGGTGGTAGAACAGCAGAAGCATACAAACAAGCTATCTGCAGTGCTTTCAATACACAACCGAGTGAATGTTCAAAGGCTTTGAGTGAAAGTAGTGCAACAGCAAGTGGTAATTGCTAAACCCCCTTTTTATTTTTTATAAGAAGTGATGAGAAATGAAGACTATTAAGAAGGTTTCATTAATCTTTGGAATACTCATCATTATAGGTGTTGCATATTCTTCTATCAGCGGATATTTTGTTAAACCTAACACTTTAGATGATTTTGCTAAGTGTCTTAAGAATAAAGAAGCAACGATGTACGGAGCTGAATGGTGCCCACATTGTCAAGAACAGAAAAAAATGTTCGGAGATTCGTTCAAATACGTGAATTATGTCGAATGCCCCAATAGTCAAGCTCTATGTGAACAAATGGGTATAACTGGGTATCCAACCTGGATTATAAATGGAGTGTCTTATCCTGGTGCTCAATCACTAGAAAAATTAAAAGAATTGACTGGTTGCACTGTATAATATTAATAAAACATAGAAGTATTACTTTCTAAGAACATCAAATAAAAGTGTCTCACATAAATCATAAACTGCTGATTTTGTTTCTTCGTTTTCTTCTTTGGATGTTAATGCGCTAACTTCTATTCTTTTGTTGAAAACTTCAATTGAGTATGAAACATTATCTTTATCAAAACCTAAAGTAATTGCACCTTCTGGTATTAGTCCAAGTCCTTTATATTTAAATTCCAAAGGATGCTCTTTATGATATTCTTTAACTTCCTTCAAATCAGATAAAGTCATAGGTTCTGGTCGAAAAAAACTAACAATGTAATTCAACCAACGACGAAATCTATTAGTATATGAACTCATTCTTACTGTATGATGAAAATTCTCATAATAACCCAATTTTTTTATTTTTTGGGTTGTCCCTTCTATGAATGCAGTTGGGTCTTCCTTTATACTTTTTTTCATATATTTACTCAACGGCAAATAGAAATTCTCCATAAAAATTAACTAAGAATTAGAAAAATAAAATATTTAAATAGAACGGATTATCAAAACTCAAAAATCAAATATATTAATCAATAATCCATGTAAAATGGGTTTAACGGCTTCTTTATTGATTAGTTATGATTTTCATGAAAATTCATTTTATTGATGCATGTTACAAAACAATATATCGCAATAACCCTTGAATAAAATCGATTATTAATGCAAAAATATAAATACAGTTAGGATGATAACATAAGTTATGAAAAAAAGAGAAAAAGAAGTACTTTTCCAATTGTTGAGGAATAGTAAATTGAGCGATAGGGAGATGGCTAAAAAACTAAACACTTCTCAGTCCACGATAACTAGAACAAGGCACAGGCTAGAAAATAAATATATTAAATCTTACACGGTTGTTCCAAACCTAGCGAAATTGGACGTAAGCTTGATAGCGTTCACGCTTTTAAGTACTACGAACCCAGCTGCTGATACGATGAAAAAGGTTAATGATTTTATAGAAAAACAGCCAAACATAGTATTCGTGGGACATGGGGAAGGAATGGAGAAAACGGGTATTTTCATATCGTTCCATAAAAACTTCACAGAATATACAGAATTCATGCAAAAAACAAGACTCATATGTAAAGGTTTTGGAGAAAACGTTGAATCATTTCTCGTTCCGACAGAAAAACTTCTGAGAACATTAAGTATGGCAAATGCTATTGAACACTTAGTCGGCAAAGAATGATAATTCCGAAAGATAAAAATAATTAGTAAAAGAATATTTCTATATGGATTATAAAATTTACATCGACGGTAAATGGATCAATTCTGAATCTGGAAAAACTTTTCCTAGTCTAAACCCAGTCAACCCAAAAGAAGTCGTTGGAAAGTTTCAATTAGGGAACGAAGATGATGTAAACAAAGCAGTAGATGCAGCTGACAGAGCATTTGAAAAGTGGAGTGAAACACCTGCACCGAAGAGAGGGTTGATTCTACTTAAAGCAGCACAGATACTCAGAGAAAAGAAAGAGGAGTTAGCGAGACTGTTAACGAGAGAAATGGGTAAAGTCATGGCAGAAGCTAGGGGCGATGTTCAAGAAGCAATAGACATGACAGAATACATGACTGGAGAAGGAAGGAGGTTGTTCGGCTACACAACACCGTCTGAACTTAGGGATAAATTCTGTATGACTATTCGAACGCCAATAGGAATATGCGGGTTGATAACGCCATGGAATTTCCCAATCGCGATACCATCTTGGAAGATATTGCCTGCTTTGATATGTGGAGATACTATTGTCTTTAAGCCTTCTTCTGATACTCCCCTATGTGCGACTAAATTCGTTGAAATCTTTGAGAAGGCTGGTGTACCAAAAGGTGTTTTAAACATGATTACTGGACCGGGTGAAGCTGTCGGTATGACGATAGTTAGGCATGAAAAAGTCAGGGCGGTTTCTTTCACTGGTCATAGGGATACTGGAAAGACTATATTGAAAGAGGCTGGGTTAAAGAAAGTTGGGTTAGAACTTGGCGGTAAGAACGGTATCATTGTCATGGACGATGCTGATTTGAGCTTAGCATTAGACGGAGTAATCTGGGGTGGTTATGGAACGACAGGACAGAGATGCACCGCTGCTTCCAGGGTCATCGTTCACGAAAAAATAAAAGAAAAATTCGAGAAGATGCTCGTAAACAGAATAAAGAAATTGAAGTTAGGTAATGGTTTGAACCCAAAAACAGATGTGGGTCCTTTGATAAACAAAACAGCACAAGAGAAAAGCAAAAATTATGTTGATATCGGGTTGAATGAAGGAGCTAAACTTTTAATCGGTGGTAAGATACCAAGAATGAACGGTTTCTTCTTTGAGCCGACTCTGTTCACTGATTGTTCTATTGACATGAGGGTATCACAAGAAGAGATATTTGGGCCTATAGTTTCTTTGATTCCAGTAAAAAATTTTGATGAAGCTATCGAAGCCATGAATTCTGTTGAATACGGATTGAGTTCCTCTATCTACACGAAAGATATTAGAAAGACCTTCCTCGCAATTCAAAAGATAGAAGCTGGGATCACTTACGTAAACTCTAGCACTATAGGAGCAGAAGTCCATCTACCGTTTGGTGGGGTTAAACATACTGGCATAGGCACTAGAGAAGGTGGTTGGACTGGAATAGAAGAGTTTTCAGAAATCAAAACTGTTTACATCGATTATTCTGGTAAACTACAGAAAGCACAGATAGATGTAGAATGATTAATTAATGCATTTTTTTGAAAATAAAAACAATTACCAATTTATAAAAAAATCCTTAAATTTAGTTAGGGATAATTTAGGTTGGGTGTTCCTAAATTGGGGATGAATTAATTTTCATCCCTATTCCTCTTTTGTAAATCAATTAAATGATGTCGCATGGGGGTTGTGGTTTTTATGGAGCAAAGAAAAAAAAGAAAAAGAAACTCTGAACTAGATAGGTTTTTGTTCTTGGAAGAGAGATTTAGATTGTGAAACAAGGTCAATCAAAAAAATCAAGGTATGTTCCGCCATCAATATATACAAACTTGGAATGTCCTAGATGTAATTCTAAACTTAGACAATTGATAGTCGGTTTGGCATTACCACAAATCTATTTTTGTACTAAGTGTGGATACAGAGGACCGATAGGATTACAACCTGAAAAAGAAGTTAAAAAAAGAAAAATTAAGCAAACTCGTAACTGACACTGACTGAAGCACTGACTTCTATCTGTCCTGCTGATATTTCCGTCGGTACTGCTGCTTCCATCGTTCCACCTGCATAATTCTTCGTTGAATAATATGGTGTAACACTTACGTAGCCTTCACTCGCATGGAGAACACCTTTTACGCTAACCCCCAAACCGCTGGCTATCGCATCTGCCTTTTCCTTTGCGTTCTTGGCAGCCTCAGTTAAAGTTTGAATCCTCATATTCTTAGCTTTACTGTCAGACAAACCAAAAACTATGCTGTCAACTCTATTTGCTCCGTTCTCTACAGCCACGTCTACTATCTCTCCAGCCTTGCTTATGTCTGTGAGTTTAATTTTTATAATTTGAGTTGTCCTGTAACCTTTGTCGACGTTGATTCTTTTGAGGTCATCCCATTCGGTTATCTTTTCTAGGCTATACTGAGTCGTCTGGATTGAACTTGAAGTTATTCCTTTTAATGATAGACCGTCCCTGATTTTTTTCATGATAACAGCATTCTGTTGTTGTGATCCTGAGGCATCTAAAGAATCTGTCTGAACACCGAGGTAAACATCAACTTTATCTGGGTCAGCATAAGTAGTGTAAGTTCCTGTGACGTCTATGGTATTTTTTTGCTCTTCACTGCCTTCTGCTGACAATACCCTGAAATCACCATATTCAGGAAGAGTTTTCTCGTAGACTGTCTCGGTCTTGAAAGTTTTAAAAGTAACGAATAGACCTGCTACTGCTATCAAAAGCACTACAACCAATAAAACGTTTATCGTCTTCATGGTAAAATCTATAAGTTTTAAGTTAAAATAAATGTAGGTTTTTAAAGGGCGGACACCAAATAATTTTTATTCCATGATTAATAATGTGATGGTATGGAAATCGTTAAACAGGGTATCTTAAAACAGGTGTACAAGCCTAGGCCAGATTGGAGTCATAAAGGAAATTTTGGACATTTGTTGGTAATTGGGGGTAGTAGAAAATATTCTGGCTCACCCGCTTTCAATGCCCTTGCAGCTTATAGGTCGGGTGTTGATCTAGTGACAGTTGCTGCTCCAAGAAGGGCTGCGGATATAGTCGCCTCTTTTTCCCCTGATTTAATCACATATCCATTGGATGGTGATTATTTTGACGAGAGTCATCTAAAAGAAGTTTTAGAATTAGCCAAGACCGCGAATGCAGTTGCTATCGGGGGTGGGTTGGAAAGATGCAAGAGTACTATGATAGCAGTAAGAAAATTCTTGAAAAAAATAGAGTTGCCTTGTGTCATCGATGCTGATGCTATTCACACAATTAAAAAGAAGAGTACGATAAAAAGAAATTTTGTTCTCACACCACACTCGAATGAATTCTTTGTTCTTACAGGGTTACAGCCAGAAGTTGATGTAGAAAGAAGAGTTTCTTTAGTAAAGAATGTTGCCACTCAATTGGGTTGTATTATACTGTTAAAGGGACATTTTGACGTGGTTTCGGATGGAATAAGAACAGCTGTAAACAAGACTGGAAACCCTTACATGACTGTTGGTGGCACGGGCGACACGCTAACAGGAATATGTGGCGCTTTGTTAGCAAGGGGTGTTGATCCTTTCGATGCTGCATGCGCTGCTTGTTTCATAAACGGTATGGCAGGGAATTTAGCCGCAAGAAAATACGGCGAAGGTTTAATGGCATCTGATTTAATCAACGAGATACCAATCGTGTTAAAACGAAGATAAAATTCTTTAATTTCATTATAATTATAGTGATTTTATGTACGATGTCATAATAATTGGGGCTGGTCCTGCTGGTCTAACTGCTGCAATATATACTTCTAGAAGAAATTTGAAGACTCTGGTCTTGACGAAAAATTTAGGTGGCCAAGTCGCAGTCATACCTCACATAGAGAACTATCCTGGGTTTAAGGAAATAGAAGGGACAAGGCTTGTACAAACAATGGAAGAACAAGTAAGAAGCTTCGGTGTTGAGTTAGTTTATGAAGAAGTTGTGAAAATACTCCCAAAAGAAAAATTGTTTATCGTTAAAACAACGGAAAAAAATTACGAAGCAAAAGCGGTTATACTAGCGTTCGGTAAAACCCCCAGGAGTTTGAACGTACCAGGAGAAAAAGAATTCTTTGGAAGAGGAATATCATATTGTGCAACATGCGATGGTCCTTTATTCAAGAATAAAACAGTCGCCGTAGTCGGTGGCGGAAATTCTGCATTAGATGCTGCTATTTTGTTGAGTGGAATCGCTAAGAAAGTTTATCTCATCCATAGGAGGAATGAATTCCGTGGGTTTGAATCATTTGTCGATGAAGTCAAGAAGAAAAAGAATGTTGAACTTGTTTTGAGTAGCATAGTCGCGAAATTCAAGGGAGATAAAATCCTGGAATCGTTGATAGTCGAGGATGTAAACACAAAAAAGAAAAGAGAGATAGAAGTCAACGGAATTTTTATCGAGGCTGGTTCTGAAGTTAAGACTGACTTTGTCAAAGGCTTAGTTAAACTGGATAACAATCAAATAGTAATTAACAACAACTGTGAAACGTCTTGTCCTGGTATATTTGCCGCAGGTGACGTCACTAACACAATATTCAAACAAATCATTGTTTCTGCAGGGGAAGGAGCAAAAGCTGGACTGAATGCCTACAATTACATACATGGTGTGAAACCAACGATGGTTGCAGATTGGAGAAAGATGAAAAAATAGTGGTATGATGAAAGTTGTTGTTGTTGGCCTTGCAAGAAAAATTATAGAAGATAAATTACAAGAGTTTGGTTTAGAGCTGGATGATAAAAATCCAGATGTTGTTATATCATTTGGCGGTGATGGAACAGCATTATATGGAGAAAGAGTCTATCCTGGTGTTCCGAGGATAATGGTTAGACATAGTAAAGTTTGTGTGAAATGTAAAGAACATGATTTCTCTAAAGTATTGAACGCATTGAAAGAAAAGAGATATGAAATAAAAGATGAGATTAAAGTTGAAGTTATCGTGAATAATGACTCAAACAAGAGATTAATTGGACTAAATGAAGTCGGCATTCATCATAAAATCCCAACAAAAGCTTTAAGATTGAAAATAAAGGTTAACGGGAAGGTTATAGAAGATGAACAAATCAGTGACGGTTTAATCGTTGCAACTCCTTACGGTAGCACCGCATATTTCTATTCGATTTGCAAGAAGAAATTCTCTGAAGGACTTGGTATAGCATTCAAGAACCCAAAAATTGGAAAAAAGTCTATGGTAGTGGATGAAAATTCAATGATAGAAATTGAGGTTTTAAGAGGGTTTGGTTTAGTCGCAGCTGATAATGATGAAAAAATGTTTGACGTCACGGTTAGAGATAAGATATTAATTAAAAAAGCTAAAGAAAAAGCTAGAATAATAGAGATTAAAGGTAAGAGGATGGTGAAAGTTTAATGAAAACCCCATTGATAATAGTCAATTTCAAATGTTATGAAGAGAGTACTGGTGAGAATGCTTTAAAATTAGCAAAGATATGTGAATCGGTCTCTAAAGAATATAAAATCGAAATCGCAGTCGCCCCACAATTCACTGACATTTGTTCCATATCAAAAGAAATTAACATACCGATACTATCACAACATTTGGATCCGATAAAACATGGAGCATTCACGGGACATGTTTCTGCTTTAGCGTTAAAACAAGCCGGTGCTGTTGGAACTTTAATAAATCATTCAGAAAGAAAATTAGAGTTGAATAAAATCAGGGAATGTATACAAACAGCGAAGAATTATGGTTTGATAACAGTTTGTTGTTCTGCTGATGTTAATGAAAGTAAAGAAGTCGCTAAGTTTAATCCAGATTTCATCGCGTATGAACCTCCTGAGCTTATAGGTACTGGTGTATCCGTTTCACAGACAAAGCCAGAAGTTGTTACACAGACTGTTGATGCTATAAAGAAAATTAATCCTAATATTAAAGTTCTTTGCGGGGCAGGGATTACGAAAGGTGAAGACGTAAAGAAGGCGTTAGAATTGGGTACAGTTGGAGTTCTGCTTGCATCAGGTGTTGTGAAAGCAAAAGACCCGAAAAAAGTTTTAATCAATTTTGCTGAATCCATCAAATAAAACAATATTAATTAGTCCGAATAATAATACATCATACTTTTGTGATCCTTATGGAAAAGAATAATCATATCAGGCTATCTCCAACGAGCATAGCATGCTACTTCGGATGTCCAAGAAAATTTTTCTATAAATTCATCAGAGGTATAGAAGAAAAACCCAGACCATCAATGGTTAGAGGGAAAATCGTTCATCGTGTATTAGAACATTTCTTCACATTTGTTGATCTGACTGATATAGAAGAAGGAAAAAATTGGCAAGAGGTGTGGGAAAAATTCAGGAAAGTTTTATTCTCTTTACTCGAAACAGAATGGAATCAAATAGGAAAATTGTATGAGGATTGCTTCAGCAGTGAAAGTCAAAAGACAAACTTCTTAAACGAGACGAAAGAATTCTTGAATTTCTACGCGATAAAACTTGCATTTTCCTTGATGAGCAAGATGAAAGAACTGGACAAGAATTCACAATGGTTTGGGGAGGAGATAAAAAGGTTTTTTTATCCAAAGAATATGGAGATGAAATTGGAATTGGAAGAAGAAGATATGGCTGGGTTTGTAGACAAGACGATGAGTCTATTCGGAAAGGGAATTGCAATAGTAGATTATAAAACTTCCAAGTGTCCGTTTCCACATTTCATACCAGAAGAACATTTGAAGCAAGGTAAAGCGTACGCGTTTCTTTGGAATAAATTGTTCGGAGAAATGCCAAAGCATGTTTCCTTCTATTATTTGAGGACTGGTGAAAGTGTTTTCTATCCCATCTCAGAAAGAGATATAGAAGAGATAAAGAATGATATAGATACGATCAGAAGTAAGAAACCAGTGTTAGATGAATTCCCGAAGAAAGAGACAAGACTTTGTGACTACTGCGATTTCAGACTGTTTTGTTTTAAAGAAAAACCAAAAGAAGAAAATTAGATGAGAAATTTAAATAATTCTCTGTGTATTTTATAATCATGTGTTTAACGACGACTGGAAAAATAATCGAACTGAAAGAAAAAGAGGCAGTGGTTGATGTAGAAAGCAGAAAAATTCATGTAAAAATAAACCCTTCTATCTCTGTTAAGAAAGGTGATAAAGTTCTAATTTTCAAAGATTTTATAGTAGAAAAAATCACTAAATAAAGTGTATAAATTTTGGAATTGAAAATTTTATTGTGTGCCTCAGTAGCTGAAGCTTAACGCAAATAGCCAACCTATGTCTTATTTTGATATTTTTCTATGGCTATTGTTTATATATCTAATCGGTTATTTATAGATTTGGTTTAAGGTGATTAATTGATTGAGAGGCAAAAAACGATAAATGCTAAATTTATTTTGATTTTATTTTTGATAATTTTTACTATTCTTCCCTCAGTTTCTCAAGGTCAGGACTATAAAATAATAGAAAATCCTGAAGACTGTTCCTATGGTGATATTAATTTGGTTTACAAATGTGACGAAACTCTTGATGGTAATATTCAACAAGGAAAATCAATAGGTTGTAATGTAACAATTAAGAGTACAAAAGATTTGAAATTTAATATGTTAACTAGAATCTATTTTGCAGTCAACTACAAAAAACCTGGTTCAAATACTTGGGTAAAAATTTCTGATGAAAGAATTAATCCCTTTACAATAGAAAAATATTATAAAATTTATAAAAATTACAGTCAAGAGACTGGTGCACCTTTGTATTTTCTTGATGAACCGGGACTGTGGAAAATAAAATTAGCTGTAGAATGTGTGGATGCTACCGATTTTAATAAAAGTAGGGAAGCATTTCGTACAGATTTTACTATTAATGTAATGACACCTGAAGCTTATTCTCAACTCAAAACAGCAAAGGATCAAATAGAATTGATGAAAATGCAATTAAAATCTATGGAAGAAAAAAGGTTAGAAGATGTATTTGTCACTATCTCAGCTGCTCTTTTTGGTACTACAATAGGTGGAATTATCACATTTTTTGCTCAGAAAAGGATTCAAAAAAGAGAATGGACGCAACGCAGAAATGAAAAATTCTTAGACACAGTATACAGTGATTTATACGATAATTTAGTAATACTAAGGGATATGGTAAAAGGAAAAGAACAGATTTGGAGCGATGTTTACAGATGGTGGAGAGATTTTTGGAAATATCACAAAAATTGGTTAATTGGCGATATGAAGTTAAAAAATATGCTTTTCGATGTTAAAATTGGTTTGGAAGAATATGAAAAATGTTTCGTTGAGAATAATAGAGGGGACTTGGTTCTAAAAGATAAGAAACGTGCCTCTAAATTATCTCAGAAGATTATTAAAGATATTGATGGGAGTTTAATAAAAATAGAAAAAATATTTACTGAAATAAGTAAATGATGATAGATATGCCAAAGCTTCAAGAACACAAAAATAGATTCTTTATCACGATCCCTAAAGAATATGTTAAAGATAAGGGGTGGGAAAAAGGACAAGAATTACTTTTAGGGTTTGATCATGAGGGTAGGATAGTTATTAAGGAAGTTGGAAAGTAATACCTATTTTATCTATTCGGTTCCTTAACATACATTTATTTAAATTACCTCCTCATTAAAGTTAGTAGAATGCTATGAAAATAAACAGGCTTAAGCCATGGGGAAGCGGACTGATAGCGTTAAGTATAATTTTTATAGTTTCGTTATCTGGCTGTATCAACTTAAAAGATTCAATAAAACTTGAAAAAGACTCTGTAGTTGTAGGAGAATCTTTTAAAATTGATATTTCAATCACAAATCAAGGAGGATTTGGCTATACTAGTGCTAAAGATGTGAGTTTGTATTTAGATCCATCATCGCCGTTTGACATCACATCTTCTTCTCCAGAAAGACAAGATATTTCTATCGGGGAAACTAAAGATTTCCATTTAGTTTTGAAAACAAAAGAGACTGCAGAATCTGGACTTAAAGATATTAAAATTTCTTACAGAGCGGAAAATGGGCAATCAGGAGAAATAGGAACATTTACAATCAATATAATCAAACCTAAGGTGAAATTGAACTCAATCGAACCCAAAGATTTTCCAAGTCAAAAAATAAGCATCTCATCCGGTCAACCTAAAAGGATTAGTATCGAGCTTGAAAATGATGATCCTAAATCTTGGGACAATCTGTACATTATTATAAAACCATTAATCACTGATCAGTCTTATTTTGAAATATCTGGTGTATCTGGTGTGGCAAATAATTTTGAAAAAATAAATGATGGCTGGAAAGTTTATCTCAATACTATTCCAACTGGTAAATCCATACAGGCTCTTTTGACTGTAAAAGGGAATCCTCTTTCTACTACTCAACCACTTCTCTTCGACGCTGACTTTTATCTTTACTTTAATGAAGTACTTATGAATAAAATCAAACAAGGTTTTGAAATTAAACCATGAAATTAACTTTCAATACAATTTAAAACTTATACTTAGTAATTAAGAACTGATTTTATCTTTAAAATTTTTGGTTTTCAACTTCTTGTGGTTTTTCAATTTTTCGGATGGTGTATCCTTTTTTGTACAAGACTATCAGGCCAAGTATAACTAATATTATAAAAATTATTATAACACCCATTGGTGAAGTTACAAAAACAATAAAACCTGATAAAGGATTGGTTGGTGGTATGACTTCTATAGTTGTTGTGGTAGTAGTTATAATGGGTGCTTCCCGAGCCAATTTTAATGCATTCTCTGCTTTAGACTTACATTCCGAGGCCTTCAATTTTGCATTCAAATAGTCTTCTGAATAATATTTAGTTTTAGCATCTTTACAGATTTCTGTTGTTTCATCATAAGCAGATCTAGCTGAACTAACGTTTGCATTTCTGGTTACAGAGTTATTTATTTCATTCAATGCCGAAGTTAAGATATCATCCGCATTATGAATTTCTAGAGATGTTTCAGCGTCAGTTTTGGCTTTTTCTGCAGTATCTTCAGCATCATCTAATTTTGCTATTGCAGAATTAAATTTGAATTCTCCTTTTAACTCAACAGCATTATTGACAGAAGTTTCAGCGGAAGACAAGATTTGATAAGATTTAGAAACATCTGCTCCTTGGGAACTAGTGCTGTTAATAATCGTTCTCACATTTAAAATAGAAGAACTAACTGAATCCTTTTTATTATTGATTTCTTGATTTCTTTGTGTTATTCTAGAATTGAAAGAATTGATTTGATTTTGACTGAATGTGGTAGCATCATTCTTAATTTGAGTTTCATCAATTTTCTTCAACCAGTTAATTTCATCATCTAAATCTTTAAATGCTTTCGTCATGTTAGCTCCATATGATTCTAATTTTGTTCCCCAATCATCCTTATGAGGCTTAATGGCACTTCCAATGGACTTTAATCCTTCTCCGATGGCTAAGTTACCATAACCAACAATGTTGAGGATCATATCATTTTTAACATCTTCTATTTGTGTCTTCAGATCTGAATTTAATCGAAGTATTTCTTCGTAATTCGTAGCAGAAGCTTGTCCAGATGTTATAGTAGATATGTGTGTTCTAATCTGAGAAACTGTGCCAAATGAACCGCTTGTACTTTCTAAAGTTGTTACGAGTGTATTAAGTCCATTAGTGATGTATGTTGCAATTGTAGCCGCAGGAACAGACACAGCTAATGCAGGTGGGTAAACGGCACCAACAAGGTTTAAAAACCAGGTGGCAACTGTAACCCAAGTCATAGTGTCTTTAGCGGACTTAGAAGTTGTTTGTATGGATTTTAAAACATCGTATATTGTTTCATAATGATCAAAGAATCCTACATCAGAAAATTTATCATGTAATTCCTTCGTATAGAAAATAGATTGTAAAATTGTTTGATCTGATTTTATATTTCCATAAGAATCTAAGACAGCGTACAATTGGAAACTGCTACCACTATAGATACCATAGATATCATACTTTATTCCTTGAACATTTATGCTATCCTCAAATCTATAAGTTTCTTGTGCATAGGCTATTTCTCTTACAACTAAACTCTGAGAAATGCAAGAACCAAAAATCAAGAATATGACAATAATCGTGGACAAAATCGTTATTATATTTCTTCTAATCATTTTTTTTCAATGTTTTAATAAAAATCTAATTATTTAAGGTTTTATTTCATTTAACCTATTCGTTTTTTTTTAAGTTTTTATCTTATAATCTACTAATATAACCCATCAAGAAGTATAATTAAAATTCCTTCTGTAGAGGACATGAGTACTTCAACAATGTTCTCGTATCTAAAATCTTCATGATGTTTAATCCCTTCTAATCTATCCTTTGTTTCTAGAATATAGTTTACGGTTTCATCTATCCATTTAGATTGAGTTTCAGCAAATTTTGATAATCTTTTACTTTGATACTTTCTTATTAGAAATTCCTTTAGTCCAATATTCCCACAAACCTTCTTTATGGTATGTCTCAATAACTCGACCATAGAATTTGCTGATTGACTTAACCTATCTGGATTATCAGAATTAAATGTCTTCCATGCTCCATCTCTTTTTTTCTTTAAAGCAGGATCGAGATTCTCCAGCAACATGTCTAACCTATCTTTTTCAGATTGTTCTAATAGTATGGGTTTTGGAACAGTTGGAAGATCCAACATAGAACTTAATAAAGTCCCTTGAACAATTGTGGACATTCCAAGGTTTTTTATTGCTAATTTAATTGGCTCTAAAGCTCTATCTATTGATATAGAAATTGGTTTAAAAAGATTTGACATATCTTGAAATGCCCTAATAGAGTCCATGCAACCTGATGAAATAGCCATGGAAGATATAGTTTGTGTGGCAGCAAGGTTAGGTAAACTGTTTTTTATATTCTCGGAAATTCTAGTCAAATAATCTAAATTCTGTCTTGGAAACTGTTTATTGAACGATTCAACAATATTTTGTATTCTAGCTGCTTCTGATTGAAACGCTTCTATTACACGGATACGTTCATCGGGTATAAGTTTTTTCTCGATCATACTAATCAAATTATATGCCAAACTTTTTATTTCTAAATGTTTAGAGTATTGAAATTATGATTTAGAGCTCATTCGTTTAATTCGGTCAGCTAATATCCACTGGTTTTGTCTACCAATTCTATAAAGCGTAATTTTTCCTTCATCCTTTAACTTTTGCAGATGCATTTGCGCTGTATACCACGCTATTCCTAAAGCCTTGGCGACCATCTCAGTTGTTGCTGTTAATTCTACCGTAGCTAGATATTCTAAGATTTTCTTATCCATTTCCGCACCTTTTAATTTTTCTTTCATTCTAATCATCTAATAAGTATTGTACAATATATTATACAATCAAGCTTATATATAATTCTATTTTAAAATAAATAAGCGGATCCTAAACAAGAGTGATATGATGTTCAAAAACAAAGAAAAAGGTAACTTAACAGAACAGAAATTCAAGGAATGGCTCGACAAGCACAGGATACCTTACTGGTACATTCAACAAGATATAGAAACTTTCTCCCCGTCTTTAAAGGACTATTTCTGTAAGAGACCGGACTTCATGATCCTCATCCCAAACTTCGGGTTCATCTTAGTAGACATAGAGAACAAGGAGCCTGCCAGGAAGTACAACAAATTCTTCATCGATGCAGAAGAGGCGATCAAGTATTCTCAGCTTCAGAGGTTCTTCAACCTGCAAGTATGGTACGTGTTCTCTAATGAAAAGTACCATTTCAACACGTGGTTTTGGATCCCAGTTTCAAAAGTTTTAGAGTTAGGAAGAGAGTACAAGTCAAAGACGAATGGGAAGGGTTATTTCTCTGTTTCCCTGGATAATCTGCATCAGGTAGCTTCAAACGATTCCTTGGATAGAGTTTTCTCACAGATACTGAAGTGAGTGAAAAAAATTATATTAAATGTATTAAAAATTATCTGAATCCTTCTCTAACTATAGTTTTGCGGTAATTTGCAAGTAAATCTGAATTTATCCCAATGAGATGTAATTTTTCTAAATCTGCCATCATATTACTTACAGCGAATTGTTTAATTTGTGGACCAAAAGCTTCTAAATCTTTTTCTATATCAGAAGCTGGTACTTTCTCTAAACATCTTTCAATTACACCTCTAATAACTGTGAAATCTCCAGTTTTATCTCCTGAATTCACAGTTAATTTTTCAGATGGGTTACCGAAAATTTCATGAGTTAATCGAGTAAGTTCCATAGAAAGAATGAATGGTTGACTTTCTCTTTCAGGTTCAAAACGGTCTCTCGGTTGATAAAGACCCATTGTTTTCTCTTCTATGATATCTCCTTTATGTCGTCTTTTAAGTACTAATGAATCAGCAGAGACATGGCCACCGTACATATGAAACATTAGTTCTGCGACCAATTCATAAGGTTTATTTGTTGTAATATCAAGGTTAACAGATCCGTCCTGTCTATACCACCACTCACCAAAATTTGAGAGCAATGACGAATTTGGAACATAATGGTTTTGCAATTCTGTTTTGAATTCTACTTTTTTAATATCGGTTGCATCAATAGTTTGACTGAGTGGCTCTGAAATCCTTGAAGGTGTATACAATGTACACTTATGTTTAATCATAAATGGAGGCAATTTCCCATACTCGACTTTACCTTCATATGTACCTTCTACGCTATGACCACCAAATAAATTATCAATTTTGACAACACTTTGGGATGAGGAAGGCATTACTTCATCTGCAACAGCTATAAGAAAAGCTAATGAACCATCAGGAAATGTCGGCATCATATTCCATTTTCCAGTGTAAAGACTATATGCCGCTTCTACTATTTTTGAAAACTTTTTACCCTCGTAAACCATAGGTTGAAGTTAAAAAGTAAAAGATTTAAACCTTTCGTTCACAATCAAAGGTGGGGTAGGGTATTGTTTATATTGAGCAGGGAACTTATATTCAATAGATTAAATGTCCAAAAATGTCCGAATTTCAGAAAAATTACTTCCCTCTAAGAGTGAAATCAGAAGGAGTAAGATCCCAACTCTAGTCTCAGAAGGACTTTCAAAATCTGAGATAGCGAAGAGATTTAATGTCAGTTATAAAACAATTCAAAGAGACTGCTATCAACTGGGTAATATCTTTAAGGAGGATTTTGATCCACTAGTACTTCTCGGTCAATTCGTCGCTAAATATAACATGAAAGAAAGGATTGCATTTGACCTCGTTAAAAAATCTAAGTGTGCATCAGAGAGAGCCAGAGCTTTGAAAGTCTTGGATGATATAGATAATAACTTCTATGATTTTTTATTCAGGATTGGAATTCTTAAGGAGATACCAAAAGAAGTTATAGTCGAGAAGAAGACCACAGATGTAAGACGAGTCTTCATGGAACTAAGAGAAGTGTTGTTAAAACAATCTCCTTCATCTGAACAAAGATAGAGCTAGTTAAAATATCATTCGTGAACTTAGGGTTCGTACCAAGAATTATTCTGAATTTGGATAATGTGTTTTCACAAATGCCAAAATGAGTGGAATTTTTACATTAAAAAGTTGATCGTCAAAAACAGTTTTTTCCTTTGATTTTCGGACAAAATGTAACTATTGTCTGAGAATCTTCTGGTGAGGTTTATAAGAGAGAACAAAGAAATTTTATTTTAGTTTCACTCGAGAAGGAATGGATGAGAAATATGACTGAAATAAAATCAATTCATCCAAAATTTACTGATTTGAATTCGCTTCTATCTTATGTTGAGAAGGAAGCTTTGAGAAGAGTTAAGAAAGAAGAAGAGAACCTCTCCGTCCAAAAAGAGGCGATATCTAAATATGGTTATACAGAATAGTCAATTTAAACAAAACGTACCAGACTATGATGCTCTAATCTTAAAAATTTTAAAACGAACAGATTCTTCATTGTCATTTGACACTATCCATTTCCTCACTGGCATCGAAAAAACAAGATTATCGAAGCGATTAAGAAAGCTGTACCGATATAAGAGGATCCAAAAAGTCACATGTTCAAAGACCTCATTTTGGAAGGTGAATGATTCATGATAGATTTTGTATGCAGGCAAGTAAACATCATGTGTAAAGGAACAAAAGACTATTCATTTAACAAATATTGTATACATCCAAGTAAGTATGTATGTAAGATAATTATTTCAATAATAAATTATATCCTTACACCAGTTGGATGCTTACTTACAAGGGCAATAAAAATAAACGGTTGGGATGAGTACAAAACTCAGAAAAGTTATGACAATATCTCAGACGAAAAAATAAAGACAAAATTACAAAATGATACTTATTGTGAAATCCTTATAGAAGTTTTCAAGAGAGAGATATGTAGAGTAACTGAAGTTTCAGATTCATTAAAAATAGACAGAGAAACTACTAGAAACATTTTGAATTGGTTTGTTAGAGCTATGTTAATGAGGAAATTCAAAATTACTGATCAGTCTAAAGATATTCTTGAGAAATTAAAATTAGCACAACAAGAAATTGGAAAACTTGCGGGAAAAAATGACATTAGAGGTGCTGCTCTCAAACGTCTTAAGAATGCTCATTTTTATTATGTGACCATGAGGGGTGAAAACTTTATTAGCACAGCTTCCAACCAACTAGGTTTGAAATTAAAAGAAGATAAATAGATTTTTGTTCTTTGGAAAGGGGATAAATGTTGAATTTAAATCTTTTAATGTTTGATAATATTGCATCGATATTATGACAGAGAAACTTGTAGAAAGATTTTTACGTTATGTTAAAATAGATACACAATCAGCCAATAATTCAGAAACTTCTCCTTCAACAAAAAAACAATTTGATTTGGCAAATTTATTAACTGAAGAACTAAAAGCCATTGGTTTATCAGATGTTTCTGTAAGTGAACATTGCCATGTTACAGCCACTCTAGAATCAAATTTATTCGGAGAATCTAAAGTTCCGACCACAGGTTTTATCGCACATATGGATACTTCCCCAGACGTCACTGGAAAAGATGTAAACCCCATGATTCATGAAAATTATCAAGGTGGAGATATACAACTCAAAGACATTATCATTCCTGTTTCAACCAATCCTGATCTTTTAAAATACAAAGGTTCTGATATAATCACATCAGATGGTAGAACACTCCTAGGTGCAGATGATAAAGCTGGTATTGCAATAATCATGACTGGAGTAGAGCAACTTCGAAATAATCCAGAACTTAAACATGGTAGGATAAGAGTAGCGTTTACACCAGATGAAGAAGTTGGCAGAGGTACTGAACATTTTGATGTTAAAAAGTTTGATGCAAAGTATGCTTACACATTCGACGGAGAAGAAGTTGGAGAAATAACAACTGAAAATTTCAATGCAGCTGGAGCCGTATGGACTATCATTGGAAAGAATGCACATCCTGGTTATGCTAAAGGGAAATTAGTCAATTCTCAAATAATCGCTACTAAACTAATCGGTATGCTTCCTCGTGAAGAATCACCTGAAATGATAGATGAGAAAAAAGAAGAAAGTAAAGCATATTTCCACTTGGCTAGAAATACCGGTGAAGTTGCACTATCCACTATTGAAGTAGCAATAAGAGATTTCGATTCAGACGGTTTTGAACAAAGGAAGAATAGGATGTGGAATTGGCAGAATGAACTTTGTAGACTCCATCCAGATGCAACGATTAAACTAGAAATTAAGGATAGATACAGAAATATGAAAGTAATATTAGACCAGCATCCTGAAGTGGCAGAAATCGCTGTTGAAGCGATGAAAAATGTTGGAGTTATACCTGTTTATAAAAAAGCTAGGGGCGGGACAGATGGGGCTAATTTGAGTTTCAAGGGATTACCCACGCCAGACATATTTGCTGGATATTTAAACATGCACAGTATAACTGAATATGTTCCTGTAAGTAGTATGTTATATGCAACAAAAATTCTCGTTAAAATTCCTCAAATTTTTGCTGAAAAATATCATAAAGGTTAAATTTCAAACTAAAAATCTTCTTCAAAATGACTACAGATTAGGTAGATTTTTGTTCTTGTTCCTCAGTTTATCTCAACGTTTCTTCAACATTTCTTCCATCTTTTTCTCTATCATCTTCTCAATCATTTCAGGACTTATCATATTCAACAATTCTATTTCTCTACCTTGAATTTCATCAACAATCTTTGGGTTCAAAGAACTTCCACATCTCCTGCAAAACTTGAACTCAAAAGAGTTTCTTTCATGACAAATCAAACATTCTTTCACTTCAATCTCTTTTTCATTCTTCTCTTCTGCATCTGGTAATATACCATGCATCTTCAATATAGCGTTATCCACATCCCTGCCTGACAGGTGAACATAAACCGATGCCATCTTACTCGATTGTGTCCAACCGAAGTATTCTTTCATCTGAGCTTCTGTCAAGATTGAAGCCAGATGGGTAGCTCTAGCATGCCTGAAAGCATGAGGATTAACTGGTTTTTTTATCCCCGATTCTTCTGCTAAATAGTCAAGAATCTTGACAACTCGCCAATAGGATAATCTATTCCTTCGTTTGCTGATCCAGACATAAGCCTCTTTGTCCTTGAGTAAAGGATGCGCTTCCAACCACATACTTAGGTGAGCAGTTGATGAAACTAGCCTTATTCTTCTAGATCCACACTTTCCTTTGACAGATACCACACAACCATAATCATCGAACACAACATGTTTTATTTTCATGTTCAGGAACTCTGTTATTCGACATCCAGACTCATACAAGACAGAAACCAAAGCTTTATTCCTTATCCCATTCGTGTTGGCAATCAATCCCAAGATCTCTTCCTTCGTTAAGATTTCCTCTGGTTGCTTTCTTTGGTTTACTTTTATCGTTGTTTTTATCCACTTGACAGAATCTGGAAATTCTCTGCTACTCCAATCGTATCCTGCTAAGAACTGGTAGAATTTTTTGATTGTTTCCTTGTACCTGAGCTTTGTATACGGTGTATATTCCTTCCCTTCAATCTTTCTGACTAATGTTTTTATATCGTCCTTTGTCAATTCATTTAAATCTTTCTCGACCCATCGAGTAATGACTAGAAGTTCCTGTACGAAATTCAGTGTTGCTGATGTAGATTGACCTTGAGAAAGGCATTCGTCCCTAAATTTAAGGATTAACTCTTTATCTTTTTTTGATAAATCCTTAGAAGACTCAATTTTTTTAATCCAATAATTCAATTTCCTTTCTGGATTATGAACGCTGTACTCCATGTTAAAATACCTAGCCTTCGAATATATAGACAATACCTTAGGTTGGGTATTTACAAAACGCCTCAGTAGCTTCAGCCTGGTTAAAGCGCCACACTGGTAATGTGTAGATCTCGGTGGTAGCCGTAGCCTTAGGAAACCGTGTTCTGAGTCATAAAGCCCTTAACGAATCTTAATTAAGCTCCTTGGAGGATGAATGAAATATGGAAAAAGATTTGTGTATCCACGATGTGGATAAGAACTTAGAAAGATATTTGGAAACTCTGAAGACATCTGACATCACTGAAAGGAACAGACAACTGATATTGAAGTTCCAAGAACACTGTTACTCAAAGGGTCTGACTAAGTATAGAATATTGTTTTATATTACCAAGCTTAACAGACTTGCAAAGTTACTAAATAAGGATTTCGATACAACAAATAAGGAAGACATCGAAGGATTAGCTGCAGAGATAGAAAAATCAGATTATACTGACTGGACAAAACATGACTACAGAGTGACCATAAAGATTTTCTACAGATGGTTGGAAGGTGATGACGAAGAATACCCAAAGAAAGTGAAATGGATTAAGACAACTGTGAAGAACCATAACAAGAGATTACCTGAAGAGATACTTACTAAAGAGGAGATTAGAAAACTTATACAAACTGCCGATAACACTAGAGATAAAGCATTCATCGCAATATTGTATGAATCTGGTTGTCGTGTTAGCGAGATAGCAAACCTTAAGTTGAAACATATCGTCTTCGACCAATATGGTGCTCAGGTCATCGTCTCTGGTAAAACGGGAATGAGAAGAGTGAGGCTGATAGCATCTGTATCTTACTTGAGTGCATGGCTGGGTTGTCATCCACAAAAAGATAATCCAGATGCTCCTATATGGGTCACTATTGCGACGAACAATAACGGTAACCATATTGGATACCAGAGTATAAGGAAGTTATTGAAAGAGATTGCTGGCAAAGCTGGTGTCAAGAAGGCAGTGAATCCTCACAGCTTTAGACATGCTCGTGCAACACATCTTGCTAATAAATTGACAGAAGCCCAGTTGAAACAGATGTTTGGATGGAACCAGTCCTCAACTATGGCAGCGATATACATTCATATCAGTGGTCGAGATGTAGATGATGCACTACTTAGGATGAATGGAAAGTTACCAAAAGAAGACAAAAAGGATATAGTGGTCTGTCCGAGATGTAATGAATGGAATAATGAAAGTTATATTCTTTGTAAGGAATGTGGGATGCCCTTAGACTTAGAAGCTGCAGTTGAACAAGAAGAAAGAAGAGAAAAGTATGATGCGATTATGAGCAAGTTGATGGAAAGAATGGTTCAGGATTCTAAAACGAGAGAGATGATGAAAGAATTGTTGAAAGAGATAGGGCATTGAAATAATTTAAAATAAATATAATTAACCATGAAAAAAACTAAAAAATATCGCTCAATTTTAACTCTAGTCACAACAGTATTTGCAGCATTATTAATATTTTACATGGTTTATGATATTTCTAAAGAAATAGGCTCTGGATATGTCCCCAGTAATGTTAAACCAATTATTTTTCTGGTAACTACACTCTATGTTTCCTTTTCATTTTGGTATTACAAAAAAAAATTTTTACTTGTAGTTTTTTTATTAATTATTGCTACCCTCTTTTATTTTTACACTTATGGCTGGCAATACATGGAATTTACAGGTTTCTTTACTCATATTGAGGGTTTGGATTGTAAAAATTATAATATATACGACGTTTATTCGTCCATAGATTTTAATGAATCCAATAAGGCTATAGTCTATCAAGAAATTTCATTCTCAACGCATAACTTTTCAACAAATCACCTTACTTTCTATATGCCCCAAGGCTTAATAGGATATGTGTTATCAATGAATGGAGATTATTATAATAGTTCAATTCGAGACATGGAAAGTAAAAATTTATTTTATTATGCCAATTTCACAAGACCAGACGGATATCGTTATATCCCAAATATTTCAACCTATGATAATGGAAATTATAAAATAACAGCATATTATTATATAGAAAACATAACACCCTATGGTAATTTCCAATTTAGTTATAATTATAATAGTGAAAATTGTCCAAATAGTATTGCTTCCATTAATTATGGTGTTAGTTTTGGAGATATTGTTTATGAATGCGCACAACCATGCATGGTAACATTTAATCCAAATGCTACAAGAAATGATTTTTGGATGCCATTTATTTATGCAGATAATACTCGTGTTAGACCGAGTATCACACTTGCTGCAAACGAGAAAAATGTGAATTCAATAGGCTTCCGACTCCAGACTATCAATAAATTCTTTGTTATGGCAAGATTATTATCTCTTAGTTTAATATCAGGTCTAATTCTCACTTTTATCAAATTAATTATAGATGAACCTGATTACAGTAGATATATATCTTCAATAAATAGATGTTGGGCTTCTATAAGAAATATAAGAAATGTATTAAATCATATCCTTACTGCTATCTGGTCGTATATCATTAAATTTTATTTGTATCTAAAGTCGGCTTTATGTTTTATTATTTCTTTTATGAAATCTAATATTGGTAAATTTCATAAATACCTAAAATCACTTATAAAAAAATAGCAAGAAGAATTTTTGTTTTTGCAAAAACTGCAAATTAGCCATGTATTATAATGGCATTAATCCTTCCCATCTACATATTAACTCAATTATTTCACTTTGTTTTCTTTCTTCTTCAATTGGCACATAAAGTGCTGGACTATTACCCACTTTATTTATTAGTCTCAAAGAATATAGTTTCTCAGCTCTTCTCCATAGTTTATGGTAACTTACATTAAATCGAGAATGTATACTTAATAAGAGAGATTTTTCTGAACTACGATAAATGTATCTTAATATGTTTATATCAAGGTTGTCAAGATTATTTTTCCTTTGCATAAATTGTAAATTTACTGAGGCTGAGGGTAGCCTATTACGACCAATCTTATTAGTAGTATAAATATGGTCCTCCGAGTATCCGCTCTTTGTTCCTGTTGGTTTGTATTCCCTAATCTCTCTTCTTATTTGGTTAAGATTGTCCTTAATTTCACCAAAGAGCTGAGATGGAAGTAGCTTTTCCAGGTTGTTTAAGTCTTGTTTCTTGTTAGCATACAAAGTTATCCTACCAGATGTGAGTGATAGCACGATTGTAAGATTGTCTATTCTATATGTGCAGTTTTTACCTCCATCATCTTCGCTATAGTTTTTTGACAGGAATGATTGTAGAGTTCGTGATAATTCAATAGGATTTGATACTTTTGATACGAATCGGTATGCATGTGTTTCACGAATCATTTTTTAATCCCTTTTATTTTGATTCCATGACAGTTCAATTCGACATTATCCAATTCATTTGCTATAGACTTGAGCATCATCCTTGTTTCTCTCTTGTTAAGGCTGAAAATGAGACCACAGAACTTGTTGATTTCTCTTACAGGTATGGTTCGGTTACTCAGGACATATGAATAAAATCTATCGATTATTCGATTGTAGGCTATTGACAGAAAATCGAACTCATTTGACGAATTCTTATAAAGTATGCTCCTCATTGGTATTATTGCACATACCTTTTTTCTCATTTTTTTCAATCTCCTTTTCAAGTTCAATCATGATTTGAATCCATTTTGGTTGTGTTGTTTCCATGTTTTTCACTCATTTTTATTTTCAAGATTTCTCCTCAGTCGTATGTCTTGTAGTATTATTTTCAGGCTTTCCTCTACGTTATCAAAAGATGCTTTAGGATGTATCAAGACTATTGTAGAGGCATTTGCTATCATATCTACTTTGTTTATGAAACCTGCATCTACTACCATTTTTGGCAAGTACGTTTGCCTTGTTATCGGGGATATATTTATTTTTGTTTTCAAATCTATCACATAGTGGAATTTCCATTGATTTTCCACTGAATATTTATTGGTGGTTCGATTGTCTGAAAATGAACATTTTCGTCCATTCGATAATGAAAAACTAAAAATGGTTTTAATCCAACTAACAAGAATTCATGAAGGCATAACCAAAACGGAATTATCAAAAAAGACTAAGGCGTCAAGAACAACTATCGATGAATACATAAAATTAGGTTTCATTGATTATCGTAATAAGAGATGTTATATTTCACAAACAGGTTCTACATGGTTAGAAAATTATACTGTTGTTGATATAGATAACGAGATTACTATAAAAAGAGGAGAAACATACGATTATGATAAAACTCATACTCTATTTACCATTACACAAGACAATGAAAGAATGGTAAATATAGTATCTGCGGGTTTCGCAAGTGACCCGCTTCAACATGAAGAAATAGAAAAAATCAAAAATGAAATAGAAAAAGCTGTAAAAATAGATTTCGATAGACAGAGATTATCAAATCTAATGGAAAAGATTTTTAATGAACACAAACAAATTTCTGAATTAAATTTGACTATCAGGTTCAAAAGGAAAAATCCTAAAACTTTAATTTGGTCTCCACCCGCAGCCCAGAAAAAACGGTAAACTAAGGATAAAAACTACCTTCTTTTTACTTATTCTGCTATATCCTTTTTCATTTCTTTAAATTGTCTTTTAGTTATCTCTCCTTTAGCATATCTTTGCTTCAGAATTTCTAAATATTCTGATTCTTTTTCTGATTCCTCTTTAGTTATCTCTTTATGTTTTGCTTCTATAATTTCTCCTATTTGCATTCCCCTTCTAGCACCACCGTATAATGCTGATATGACCAATGAAAAGAAAAAAACAAATATTGTCTCAAGAACATAACCACCCATACTTGTTCCTCCATAAACCAAAGTTAATATTATGAAAAAAAGTTCAAGAGTAATGAAGGAGTAAATAAATACTTTTCCAACTTTTTTACCATGTTCATCATATTTTTTCATAATCAATCTATCCTATTTCTTTCAACTTTTATGATTAAATTTTATTTTCTATCTTTCCTGCCAAATCCTTAACAACTGATTCATAAAGATACCCATAGCCACTCAATTCGTATAATACATGAACTACTAGATTCCTTTCTCTGAAAACTATCTCAATGTACTTGAAGTCTGGTGTTTCTTCTGTCTTGAAACCAAAAGACTTATCACCATAATTTGTAGAAATATCAGTATAGCCTCTCTCTTCCTTAACCTTACCTATATACCCTTCATAATAATCATCTGCTGGTTCAATCGATGAGAACTTGAAGATTGTATTCTCGATTATGTAGATTTTGGAATAGCCTTCTATCTTGTCAGCATCTCTAAACAATATTTCTTGGACACTATCTGTATCAATCGGAACATCATAATACCCCTTACCACTTGATATGAATTCCTCGGTCTTATCCTTTATACTTCCATAAACCCATTCTGTTGATAAATCATCTCCAGACATTATGATTTCACTGAGAGGTTTCTGAATAAGTTCTGTGGATTCAACTGTTGTAGTTGTTGAAGAAGTAGTCGTGATTGTCGTTGTTGTAGTCGTGATTGTACTGCTCGTGGTGGTAGATGTTGTTGTTCTTGTTGTTGAAGTAGTAGTAGAAATTGTAGTGGAGATTGTTGATGATGCTGTAGTAGTCGGAAGAATAGTTGTTGAAGTAGTTGCAGTTGTTGTCATAATAGTAGTGGTATAATCCCCACAACTGGCACTTGAAGTACTAGGAACTGTCGTATTCAAAATCGTTGTACACTCTATTGGTTGTTTGTTGAAAGCACTACATATAGCTTGTTTGTATGCTTCTGCTGTTCTACCGCCGTTATATGTTGCACCGTTTATTATTAGAGTTGGTGAACCACTCACACCGTTTTGTTTAGATAAAGCTTCTTCTGCTTTCATCAGTGTAAGACCATCCGTGTTGACGCATCCTTCAATCTCTGCTACATCAACATTGGCTTTATTTGCTGCTTCTTTCCAACATATGTCTATGTTACAACTCTTACAGTTGTTATCAAACCAGTTTACATAAACCCAGAATGTAGCTTGTCCGTAGTTCTTCCATATGCATGCTTGTCTCATATCTTCTTTTGCTTCATTATATCCGTGGAGTGAGGTTACAGTGTCATCTTTCACACTCACTATAAAATGTGGTTCAATCGATACCTTGCTACCTAGTAAATCAACAACAGGTTTCATGGTTGTCTCTGCTTGTATTCCGTATGGGCAGAAACTCATGACGTATAGTTGAGCCACGGGTTTGTCCGTCTTCTCAGGTTCAAAGTTTTCTGGTAGTTTTACTTCTGGTATTGTAGTCGTAGTAGTTATTGTAGAAGTGGTTGTGGTTTCTGGAATTGTTATCACAGTTATTGTTTGCTCTGGTTCATCTACTTCAACCACTTTACCAATTAGTTGTGTTTCTGCAACAAAACCTATAATACTAATCAAACCAAGAGAAATTCCTACGATAATTAATATTGCATGTATAGCTATCCCTTTCCTTAGTTTCATAATCTAACCATCTATCATTAATTATTTAAACCTGATTTAAAGTTTTCCAAAATTCGTTTTAGTTGAATGTATTGGTAGGCAGTTTTTGAAGTACACACAAGTTTTTTAAACCCTTGTGCTAATTGGATAAATATGAGTAAATTTGACGATAGGATTGATATACGAATTGACTCTGAAACCAAGAAAAAGCTGGGAAAAAAGGTATTTTCTATATCGTCTTTTCTTCGCTCTAAGATAGAGGAAGCATTGTCTGAAAGGTCTAATATTGATTTTGGAAGTTATACGCCTAAGGATAACAGATACTTCAAGAACTGTATTGGTGTTAGAACCCAGGATGATGAGTTCTTTGTTTATTAGTAGTGATTTCCTGTAGAAACTCATTATGAATTCATTATATTTTCATATGTTTTTAATATACTAGTGATGCGCAAATGATGTGTTCTGGTTGTACCTTAGATGTTCTCTTGTGTTTGATTTCCTTCTTAGAAGAAATTACTTTTTATGGATGGTGGCAATCTCACAATCAACTTTATAAATTTTAGAGATATCTTAACTATATGAACCATAAAGTAAAAACTGATATCAAGCTGACACAGTTCTGGGGGTTTGTTGCCCTTTTGATAATTATTTCAGTGGGGTTAATCACTACGAAAATAGAAACAAATTTGGGATATTTCTTGTTGTTTATGGCTGTTGTTTTGATAGTAGTTCGTATTCTAGGTTACATCTAGCATTATCTTTTCTTACTTTTGCCCTAACCAATTCCCAAAATTATTTATTCTAATTATGACAAATATTATTCAGGAGCTATAGGCTTTCATACTCAGAATCCTGAATCCCGACTGAGGCTTTTATAAGAATTCTAAAAATCAGCAATGACAGGATCCAAGTGGACAATCGAACATAGGTCTTCTTCTACCGTTTGTCAATAAACCACAAAATAAAAACAAGAATAACAAGAATAAAATTAGTAAGATTAGTAAAACCCATGGTAACCAAAATACAAATCCACTTATGAATAAACCTGTTGGGAATGTAGGCCATCTAAGAGATTTAATCACATGAATAGTAGATGTAACAGAATACTCTGGTGAACCTTTAGCAGTAATTGTAAACTTATAAAAGCCTGGTTCTGTATCGCACGGTATTGACATGTCAGCATAAACAATCTTTGTGTCACCGGGGTTCAATGTGACTGTCTCTGGTACATCAGTTACCCATTCAGACCCCATACCAGTTAAAGTTAGAGTAAACGTATCAGGGACTTTTCCATTGTTTATGACATCAAACCTTATTCTCTTTGTTTGACAATCTTCGATCTCAAATTCAGGCTTAATTTTTATGAATGGTATGGCAGTGTAAACAACAAAATCTTTTGACCATGTATCAGAAGTATAATCATTCCAAACGGTTACTTTGAATGTCTGTTTTTCTGGGGCATCTTCAGGAATTGTGACTATAACAGAAACGTCTTTGCTACCTCCGGAAGGTACGTCAAATTCTGTTGAATAGAATGTGTTAGAGAATGCTTCCAACTTCATCTTCACATTATTCTCGTATTTTTTTCCGCAACTCACAACTCTAACGTTGACCTTATTCCTTTCTCCAACCTTCAACTCCTCATCGGACCATATTTTTTCGATAGAAAAGCAATGTTCAGTTTTTGAATAATAACCGACGGGACTTATAGAGAACGTTCTAGTGTATGTGTCTGTTTTACCTTTAACTTCTGCTTTCACTTTAATCGTGTGCGGGCCCGTGGAATATTTATCAGTGTCTATCGTAAACTGGTATGTCTTTGTATCAGATGCATCAAACCACATGTTAACTGAGTTAACTAGGCTGTCATCCACGTAACCGTTCAAATAAACTGTCTGTGTCGGATGAACAAAATCCAAAGTTATAGGAACTGAAACTTTAACTATATCTCCTTTGTTTGGGTACTCGTTATCAACATCGATTGAACCCACGTCAACCATGTTTATTCCATGACCACAATCATTGATATCTAACTGAGAAAACTCTGTCCTTTCAAAATCATCACTCTCTATTATAACTTTAACATCATATGTCCTGTCGTTTAAGGAATAATCGTTAGGGTTGAACTCTTGACTGAATGTTCTAGTCTTGTCTCCATCTAACCTGCCTTCATCTTTACCTATGTAGTTCCAATCTCCATCCCAGTCTTCTAAGTAGAATTTAGCGGATATAAAAGTATTATCATCTCCATGCTCTTGTGTTAACTGGATTGATGCTTTAACGGTTTCATCTTCATTTAAACATACGCTGCTTGGGTCCAACTCTAAACTTCCCGTACTGATTTCAACTTCCTCTTCTATTCTTGTTAGTGTCAAATCAACTCTTTTTGTTTCAGAGCATGAACAAGTAACTGTTTGAGTATCAGAGTGATAACGTGATTTTGTTACTTCAACTTTATGAGTACCCACCTCAACATCAACAGTAATATGATTATCATGCCCTTTGAATGAACCATCAACATAAATATTACCGTCTATTGGGTTGCTATCTTGATATTTCACGTAAATATCCAGAGTACAGTATTCTGTTGCGTTAGCTCTACCAGCAAAACTTAAAAAAACAAATAGAGAAATGACTAAAATTGATATTATTAGATATTTGTTTACAGGCATAGTGAGAAATATAACAGTAAAGTATTTAAACCTTTCGCTACTTGATAGTAAAAACAAAGGGGGTTTAAAATGAACAAAAGGGTGGGAAAAAATAAGCCTATAGGGCAAATTAAAATCGCTAAAGAAAGGATAGAAAGGCTTTTTAACCTAGCTAAAGTTAACCTTGAAAATCATCCTGAAAGGAGTAAAAAATACGTAGAATTGGCTAGAAAAATAGGAAAAAGATATAATGTTCGCTTCACAAAAGAACAAAAAAGAAGTTTTTGTAAGAAATGTAATCAGTTGTTGGTACATAACAAAACCTCTGAAACTGAAATAGACTCAAGGAAAAAATTCATAATTATTAAGTGCACAAATTGCGGTAGTATATATAGAAACCCATGCAATGGGGGGAAATAACTTGCCACTAAACAGGAAAATTGTCAGCATTAGTTTAATAGTAGTCTTCATAGCCGTATTCGTTTTGTTTTATATATTCGATAACATTTCAAAGATATGGGACCTGTGCGAAAAAGATAAAAGTTTTAAAATATGTACAATAGGTTCACTACCTGTTGTTATATTGATGTTATTGCTTATAGCTGGCGGTTTGATAATGGTTATAAACATAACAGCATACATAATGATATCCGGAACAACGCGTGTTTAACATGAAAGACGTAGATGCGAAAAAATTCATTGAAGTATGTAAAGAGGAATTGAAGAAAGTTGAAGTAGTGAAACCACCTGTCTGGGCAACTTTTGCTAAGACTGGACAAAGTAGAAAATTTCCTCCTCAACAGGAAGATTGGTGGTACACAAGAACAGCATCAATACTGAGAAGAATTTATTTAGATGGTCCTGTTGGCGTTCAAAGGTTGAGGACATATTATGGTAGTAGGAAGGAACGAGGTCATAAGCCACAAAGGTTCAGGAAATCTGGCGGCAGTGTACTGAGAAAATGTTTACAGCAATTAGAATTGGCTGGTTTTATACAAAAAAGTCAAAATGCAAAAAAGAAAGGGAGAATAGTCAGTGAAGAAGGCAAGAAATTCATGAGAAAGGTTGCACTAGAGGTGAAGAAATGAACTATTTAACGCCTGAGCAGATGGAACAAATGCAAGAAATAGAAAATTTGAAAAAGGTTGTAATGAAAAAGATACTAACAAAAGAAGCCATAGAAAGATTAGGTAGAGTAAGAGTTGTTAAGCCTGAATTAGCAACACAACTAGAACTTTATCTAGTACAACTATACCAAGGTGGTCAAATAAAGAACGTGATCGATGATTCACAACTGAAAAAGATTTTGGATTCTCTGTCTGGAGGACAAAAATTTAAGATAATCAAGTGATTTTTATGACAAAAACAAAAAAAGTTGGTTTGACAGGAAAGTTTGGATCAAGATATGGAAGAGGGGTTAAAGTTGCGTTCGAAAAAATAGAAAGAAAACAAAAAATAATATATGTATGTCCTTCATGCAAAAAAACATCTGTCAAAAGATTATCAGTTGGTATTTGGCAGTGTAAAAAATGTAATACCAAATTTACTGGTGGTGCTTACTCACCAGTAACAGGTTTGATTGAATCGGAGTGATTGTATGGCTTTCAAATGTTTAAAATGTCGAAATGTAATTGATGAAATTGAAGAGAGAATCAGATGTCCTTTTTGTGGTTATAGAATATTCGTGAAAATGAGGTCAAACGTAATTAAGAGAGTGCGGGCAAGGTAGATTAATTTCTTTTTATACTATATTTATTTGGTAGAATGCAAGCGATACTAAAAGTAGAGTGTAAAAATCCAGAATTAGTTAAAAAAAGTTTATTACCCGACATTAAAGAGAAAAGTGGTTTAAAAGTTGGTCTGAAAACTGATAAAAACCATTTAATTATAAAAATCGAATCTAAAAAGATAAGTTATTTAAAAGCTGTTATCAATTCATATTTATCCCTTGTCAAGGCCTTGAAAGAATTGGAGGAATAGTATGATTACAGAAGAAGACAAGAAATTTCTTGGTCAGTTCCAAGCTTATCAACAACAACTACAATCAATAATGATACAGAAAGAAAATTTAAAATTACAAATATTGGAAATAGAAAAAGCTTTAGAAGAACTTGAAATGAGTAAAGAAAAAGAAGCTTATAAGATTACTGGGTCTATAATGATAAAGAAAAATTCCACTGATTTGAAGAACGAGTTGAAAGAAAAAAAAGATAGCTTTGATTTAAGGATAAAAACGTTAGAAAAAGCTGAAGAAAGAGTAACGAATAAGTTGAAAGAGATGGAACCGAAATTAAGAGAATTAATAAAAGAGTGATTCCATGAAAAATTTAGAACCGATAATAAAGCTGTTAAACGGGATAACCGAGGATAGAACTGTCCCGAGGAACATAAGGGCTGCAGCAGAAGAAGCAAAAAAGGAGTTGACCGAAAAAGGTAATAATAATTGGGATATAAGGTTAAGCTCAGCAATATCGGTTCTGGATGATATAACAAACGATCCAAACATGCCAATATACACGAGAACGCAAATATGGAATGTTGTGAGCATGTTAGAGGCCGTGAAGAGAGAATTATAAGATATTTAAGTTTAACTATCAAATGCAAAATAGGTGAAAGTATGGTGTTAGAATCTATTTTTAAGAAAAAAGAACCTACAGAAGATGAAGGAGAGGAATTCATAGAGTTGGAAACCGAAGGGGAAGACAGAAGAAAAGTTAATATAAGGATAGAAAATTTGAACGATTACAGAGACGTAGAAGAAATTCAGAAACTTTTGAGAGAAGGTAACATTGTTTTCTTGAAGATTAAGAAAATCAGAGATAGAGACATAGGGGAATTGAAAAGATCTGTTGAAAGGTTAAGAAAAACATCAATAGCAATGAACGGAGATATAGTAGGGATTGACGAAGATTATCTAGTTTTAGTCCCACCTTTTGCAAAGATTTACAGAGGGCAAGTAGAAGGGGTAAAACCAGTACAGTAAAGCATCTCAACACTTAATAAATCATTGTTCGTTAAGTTTTTTCTAAGCAAAAATTTATTTTTAATAATTGAGATTATGATTATGAACAAAAAAATTATATTGTCGTTGATTGGGATTGTCATCGTCAGTGGATGTATCGGACAAAAAGAAACATCTACATCTGACAAAGATAAAGCAATTTTAGAATGTAAACAAGAATGCAATTCTAAGTTGAAAGCAAATGTAAATTTAAGTAATGGTCCTTGTTTACTAAACCCTATAAATGATTTGCCAGATTGGGTTTGTGATGTTGCTCATGAACCACGACAAACTGTGGACAACCATCTAGAAAATCAATGTAGTTCATTCAGCGAAGGAAAGTCACAACATTTCATCGAAGTCGATACAAATTGTGAACTAATTCAGAGTTGGTGAATATGACGAACATAAAAATGAAAACAATTGCCTTAATTTTTGTTTTGTTGATGTTCGGTTCAACTTTTACTTATGCTCTATTAAATGCTTTTGGAGAAAAGGAGGAAGAAATACAAATACCGCAAGAAAAAATCCTGAATTATGAATTGAATGACCAACAAAAAAAATACTTGTTACCAAAGGGTTACACGTTGATATTATATTCTTACACGACTGGTTGTTTAGATTGTATTACTGTAAAGAACGATTTAGAAAGAATTACACAAAACTCTGATAATCAAATATTTCTTCAGGAAGTGGTCAAAAGTGAAGGAATTTCTGTAGTTACAATCGTTAGTTTGAATGGTGGAAAAACAATTAATAATCCCACAATTAATGAATTGGAAAATAGTATATGTGACGTTTTAATACAAAGACCACTTTGGTGTGTTAGCACAAAAATTTAATCTTTTATTTTTTTAGTCTTTCGTCAAATTCTTTAATTTCATCTAAAAATCTCTTGACAACTCTCGGTAAATCTTTTTCTTGAACATTTAAAATTTCAGCGGCTTGAATCAGTAACTTTTGTTTCTTTTTTAAGTCTTTCAATTCTTGTTCTGTAATCATTTACTCACTTTTTTAATTTTTTTAGTTCTTTTCTCTTTGTTTTCCATGACTCGAATAATTCTTTTACAGCTTCTGGTGTTTTATCTTCACTTACTTTTAACAGCTGAGAAGTTTCTTTTAGCAATTTTTCTCCTTCTTTAAGATAATTAACTGCAACAGGACCAGCAGTAAATTCAATCCTATCTATACCATCCTGTATTCTGCTCGTTTTCAATATTGTAATGAGTTCAACTTCTCCAGTTTTCTCACAATGTGTTCCACCACATGCCTCATGATCGATGCTACCTATTGAAACAATCCTCAATTTTTCAGCTGGTACAACTCCACCTTGATATATTCTGAAACCATATAGCTTCTCCGCTTCATTCCTTGGTAACAACTCTATTTTAACAGAAAGGTTTTTTCTAATAATATCATTCGCAGTATTTTCTATTTTTTCAACTTCATCTTCTGTCAAGTTTTCATAATGTGTTATATCAAGCCTAGCTTTTTCTGAAGTTTTTTCTGCACCATGTTGCCACACATGATTACCAAGAACTTGTCTAGCTGCAACGTTGACTATATGTGTACCAGTGTGATGTTTTCTTAAAATATCTCTTCTATACTGATTGATATCACAATTAACAACCTTACCTTCTTGTACATTCCCTATAATCCTGTGGACTACCACATCACCAATTTTTTGTACATCAGATACAGGGGTGTTGTCGATAAAACCGACATCAGATTTTTGACCACCACCTTCAGGATAGAAGTATGTTTTATCCAGAACAACATACTTGTCGTTTATCATCTTCAAGGCTTTTGCTTGAAATTCCATTCTTTTAGGGTCTTCGTATACCAATAATTCTGTAGGAGGTAAACTGCTGACGTCTATCGACTCTTGAATAGTTATCTTACTTTCACTCATGTGTTTCTCTGTAACTTTTGCATAAAAATCAGCTGGTATTCTCAGATCAGGAACATAATCTTGAACTAATTCTGGAGTTATGCCTTCTGAATCATAAAGTTTGATAAGTTTTTCTTCGTCTATTATTTCACCTTTTTGAGTTATGATCTCAACAATCCTCTGTGTTCTCAATTTTGTATTATGGAATCTTTTCTTCTCTACATCCAACACTTTTTGGATTTCGTTTAAATTTTCGGAAAGTTCAGGACATATTGGATTCAGGTGTTTTGCATGTAAATCACAAACATCGATCAAATCAATGTCCCACCTAAAATCATCGATGAAACTCAAAGCTCTTCTCAGAATAACACGAAGGTTGTAACCACCGCCAACATTCGAAGGCAACAATCCATCCGCTATAGCAAAAGTCAATCCCATTGTATGGTCTGATATGGCATACAAAGCTTCTAATGGTTTAATTTTTTCATTCAACAATTCCACAGTCACGCCTAATTGTTTGGCCGTTTCTTCTCTCACTTTATTTATGTTCTTAACTTCATCCAAGTTTAGTGAACCAGCAAGTTTAGAATATTTTAAGAAGAATTCTATATCATATTTAATTCCAGTTTGTTTTCTCAGGTATCTCAATATTGGCTCGAATGTAATATCGTAAGAAGTTGGTGTGCCTTGAGTAATCCAAGCAAACCTTTCCAAGCCAGCACCCATGTCTATCACTTTCTCCTTCATCTCAGTCATCCCAGAGTCAGTTGACTTGAATTGCGTGAATACGGCATTACCTATCTCCAAACCTCTCACAAAATATTCTAAGGATGGGCCAAAAGCTCCAGGGCCAACCCAGAGGTCTTCCACAAAAATAATTTCTTCTGGTTTTATACCAAATGGTCCTGCTAAAAGTTTGAAGTCCAATTCAATGCATTTATCTTTCCAGTATCCTTGACTTCCATCATAAAGTGAATGTTGACCAACCATACAAAAACAGCTATAATGCCTACCAGTTATACCAACGTTAGGAATGTCATTGAACCTTAAACAAAATTGTGGGACTATCAAAGGGTTTTCTGGGAATTGGAATGACACCCCATTTTTTCCTAATCTTTGGAAATCTATTATAGAAGCGATGGTGAAGAAAAGATCAGGCCTCCATCTGCAAACTATTGGGTAACGTCTGATGCTAGCATGGTCATTCTTTTTAAAAAAATCTTCTATAACTTTCCAGCTTTGAATATAATCGAATCTTTTTGTCGTGGGTGGGTTTCCTAAGAATTCATAGAATTGACATGGTTGATCTGGGCAATGTTTTCTTTCTACATCCATGGTCCAAAATCCTTTGCCACATTTTGGACAAATTTTTCTGATGAAGCCTAGGTTAACCAAGAATTCAGTCTTATAGTATTTCTCCCAATCTTTTCCAAATTCTGTTCGTAATTTTTCTTTAGTTAACGTTACACACACCTACAAAAAATATTTAAAGGTAATATTATAAGTTTTATTTTTTAATACATCAATGATTTTTGTATTGTTAAAAGATATCTTTAAATATTGGTGTTATATAATAAAATATTAATTAAAAAAATTACTTTCGGGAGGTGTATCGATGGTAGAGTGGGATGATGATGATTGGGAAGAAGATGATGATTGGGAAGAAAGTAGTTTTGATGAAGAAGTTAGTGATAATGAAGATTCTGAGGATTGGTAACTTCAAGTTAAAATAATAAATTAATTTATTATTTTTTATTATAGACTTCTAATTGATTAAAGCTCTAATCACATCTGCCCTTGCAACAATACCAACAAGTTTTCCCCTACTAACGACTGGTAGTCTGTTGACATCATGTTTTTCCATTATTTCAGCTACTTCTACTAGAGACATAGACGGAGAAACTGTAATAACACTCTTTGTCATCACTTCTCTCACTTTGTGGCATGTTATCCTATTCATCTCTTTCTTGAAATCCTGACGGAGTTTTTCCATCTTAATCAAAGCAAAAACAAGCGATGAAATGCCAGGAGAATCTATCTTTGGTAATTTTCCGAGTTTTATATCAATAAACCTAACTATGTCTGAGATGCTTATTACTCCAACAATTTTGTGTTTTACAACTACAGGAGCACCTGCAATTTTTGATTTTGATAAAATTTTTGCTGCGTCGAATATCGTTTCATCAGGAGATAAGTGAATTACTTTTTTATTCATGAAGTCTTTTACTTTTTTCATGATTTAGATTTGATTTATGAGAATAAAAAATTGATCTACTCTATCACTGCCCCGTTGTCTATTTCCTTTTCAGGCTTGACTAAAACGACTTTATCTCCTTTAACAGCCGCTAATATCATTATTTCTGATAATTCTCCCATTAGTTTTGCTGGCTCAAGGTTTGTGACAAAAACAAATTGTTTTCCTTGCAATTCTTCTGGTTTATAATATCCCTTTATCCCTGCAACGACTTGTTTTAATGTTCCACCTATGTCTACTTGCATTCTAATCAGTTTTTTTGAATTTGGTAATTCTTCTACCTTTTTTACAGTCCCAACTTTCATTTCCATTTTCTTAAAGTCGTTGAATGATATCATATAATCTCCTCCTAAATTTTCAGTTTATTCTTCTGTTTTTTAATTTCTTCATCTTCTATCTTTCTGAAGAGGATTTCAGGTTTATTAATTTTATGACCAGGTTCTATTGTGAATTTTGAAATGGAACTCCAACCTTGATCATATAAAGATCCTTGAATGTTTAATTCTTTCCAGAGTTTATCGGCCGAGAAGGGTAAAAAAGGTTCGAGCAATATTGCTAAAGATCTGACAGCGTTTATACAAAGATACAAACAATTCTTAGCTCTTTCTCCTCCAGTCCATGGTTCATTCTTCTGAAAATATTGATTACAATGAGCGGAGAATTCTAAGATTTTTTTCAATGCTCTTTCCAGTTGTATATTTTCAATATCTTTTTCAACATTATCCTCAATGTTCCAAATTTTTTCTTCAAAAGCTGTATCTAAATCACTGTATTTTTCTTTTGGGTCGGGTACAGATCCATCGAATTTAGACCAGATAAAACTCAGGGTTCTATGTATGAAGTTTCCAATGTTTGCAACCAATTCATTATTTATCCTGGATTGAAAATCGTTCCAGTCAAAATTGACGTCTGTCTGTTGATAAGAAGTGATCATGGTCAAGTAATATCTCAGATAATCTGCTGGAAATGCATCAAGGAATTCTCTCAAGCTGATGTAAAACCCTCTACTCTTTGAAAATTTTTGTCCTTGTAGTAAGAGATGC
This sequence comes from uncultured archaeon, assembly GCA_964601485.1. Taxonomy (GTDB): domain Archaea; phylum Aenigmatarchaeota; class Aenigmatarchaeia; order CG10238-14; family CG10238-14; genus JASEGC01. The sequence goes on along the minus strand of CAZRNP010000002.1, from coordinate 7,502 downwards.
CCTCTAGTCGGAATAAAATCTGGTAGTTTATAATCGCCAACACCGATTCTCATAGCAGGTAAGAACAAATAATGATGGTAAACTATGTCCTTGCCAATAAAATGGTATATTTTTGATGAGTTCCATATTTCTTTACCGTTCTTTTCTCTCTCTGAAAAATACTTTAATGCAGTCGAAATATAACACAAGTGATTATCAAACCAGCCATACAAAACTTGACCTTTTGCTTCTTCTAATGGTATAGGTACACCCCAAGATATATCTCTAGTTATATCCCAATCTTTTAGGCCCTCTGATATCCAATTCAAGACATAATTTTTGACTTCTTTTTGTAAGTTTTTGTTTATGGTTAACCATCTCTTCAATTCGTCAGAGAAATTGGAAAGTTTTAGAAAATAGTGTTCACTCTCTTTTGTTATCGGTTTTGATCCGCAGATAGCACAATGCGGGTTTAGTATTTCTCCGGGTTGAAGAATTTTACCACATTTCTCACAAACATCCGAGTACTGTTCTTCAGCTTTACAGAATGGACATGTTCCTTTGACGTACCTGTCTGGTAAGAATTTGTTACATTTTTCACAGAATGATTGGTTTACTTTCTGTTTAAAGATGTGTCCATTATCGAATAATTTTTTAAAAAAGTATTGAGTGAGTTGAATATTCTCATCAGAACTTGTCTTGTAAAAAATATCAAAAGATACGCCAAAATCTTCGAAATCTTTTCTGTCTTTTTCATTCCAGTATGATACCAATTCATGTGGAGTTTTGCCTTCTTGTTCAGCTTTTATCAGAATGGGAGTTCCAAAATCATCTGTCGCACACACGTGTATAATGTCATTACCCTTTAGTCTATGAAACCTTGTGAATATGTCGGCAGGTAAATAAGTGGATGTAACATGGCCTAAATGAATCTCACCATTAGCGTATGGCAGTGCAGTTGTAACTATTATTTTATCCTTGATTAATTTTCTCACCTCTTTTTATTTTAAACCTCAAGTTTTATAACCTTTATAAAACAATAAATGCATCCACTAAAAATAAAGATATATGCAGAATTTTCAAGAAAGATTAGATGAGATCGTTGATAAAATCAGTTATTTAGAGTCCAAAAGAATAAACATAGGAAAATTCTTGAAAGAAATAAACGGTTCATTCAATGTAGGACCAAATGAAGAAATATCTGATGTTAAAATAATCAACAAAGTACCTACTCGTGAATTTAAACAATTTAGCATTCTAGGTATAGACGGGGGAATAGTCAAACACAGCTATCATGGCTTAGATTTAATGCTTATGAGGGCTGTAGGGGTGAATTTTGAATATTCAGGCGGAAAATTGAAGGATGTAAAATATTATCCTGATTCCAACCCTTTACCTAATCCTAAGATTATCCTGGATTCTTTTTCTGACATTGAACTAAATTCATGCTACAATTTCGAACGCCAAATCATGGAAATTTTAACGACAATAGAAGCAATGAAAGAATTAAAGCCAGACGTTGTTTTTTTACATGGGTCAATCATACCACATTACGTCCCAACACCTGATAACCCTATCCTAAAAGAAACTTATAAAAAGTTGATAGAAACTTACATGTCGATGTTTGAATTTGTAAAAGAAAAAAACATAATATTGGCTGGTGTTGTTGAAGATAGTCGAGGAATAAAGTTTTGTGATATTTTGAATAGAAGAATGTTGCCACAAGTTGAATCAGAAATGATGAAAGAATTGAAACTGGTACTCGAGAAGACTAAAGATACAAATTTACTTTATTACGTTTTAGAAAAAGGAGATAGGACTTGTGTGTTCAATTACTCACAAAACCCAACAGTTCATCCAGTCCTTAAAGAATTTGAAAAAATGAGTAATTCATTTTACAGCTTCTACTTGAAGACAGTTGATTTTGATAGGCCTTTGAGGGTTGATTTGTTATGTTTTAAAGATGTGTTAGATGTTGTAGAAAGACTTTCTTCCATTCTTATGCAAATGAGTGGTCATTCAGGGTATGGTATACCTTCTGTTTTAATAGAGGCTGACCAGAGAGCAAGATTATCAGATAAAGATTTGGATATGTTCTATTGTGATTTAATCAGTAGAATAGGAAACATATCCACACTGTTCAAGATGAGAAGGGAAATGAGACCGTTTTAATCCTTACTCAGGAGTAGGTCAACACCGTTTAAACTAACTTTTTCTACTTTCCCTGTTATAGTGAGTGAATCATTACTTTGTTCTATTGTACCAAGAAAATTTTTGATATCGAGGTTATCTCCCTTTAACGCGAGCGGTGACCATTCCTTCAATTTCAACAAACCAGAAACCCCTGAAATAGTCATCTTTTCTTTATAAAAATTAGTCATGGTATATTCGACTGGTTTCCCGACTAAAGAGAATTCAACAGTTTTTTCCCCAGTTTTAGGTGAGAAAACTATACTGTTCAATTCAACATAAGTGGATTGACCAGATATTCTCATTGTGTTGTCTGTATCGACTATTATAGTACCAGTCATACCATCAGTCTTAAGTTCTATCTCTTCACTGAATTTCAAGTTTAAACCACCAACTGTAACTGTGTTATACTCCAACTTACCAGTAAAACCAATGTTGTCAACGTCTAGTTTTTGTCCTTTGAAAATGTCTGAAGTGGCTGTTATTGTTGCATCAAACGTATTATTCGGGTAGGTTTTAGGACTTTTAAATTTACCTGTTATCCCTTTTAAAAAATTACCTACTGTTGTGATGTATTTGTCCAAGTATTTTTGCCTAAAACTCATTCCTTTTTCTGAGAAAATGAATAAACCGGTTATTGCAACTATTATCAATAGAGTAAGTGTTATCTTCCAGTTCATACTACTCCTCTATATTTATAATGTTGTATGATAAATTTAAGCATAATAAATTTAATAATATTGTAATTCAATCATAGGTGATTCTTTGGTCGGACTTGGAGAAAGCATTTGGAGTCAGGTTATAAGTATAATCATGTTCTTATTCTTCATATTCTTCTATCAAAGGTTAATGGTCACGCAGGTACTTTTCAAGCTCGAAAAGAGCGCTGAATTATTAGAGAATATGTCAACAAAAGCAGAGTTGATCGTCCTCAAGAAGATTAGCAAGAAACCAAACAGTAAAATGAAGAATAGTGTTAAAAACTTCCTTGAATTCTTTGTTATTTCACCCGTGGACATGGATCCTTATGGTATAATCAAGAAATTAGAGCATTTAATTAATTTGGAAAAAGAACGATTCAAGTATTTTGTCAGACAGATAGCTGGTGATGTCAATTCAGAAGAACAAGCAAACATAATGATGGGTTTATCTGGAGCTATGAGTTTGTATCAAGTAGCGAAAGTGGTAAGACATTTTGTTGAGTTGATAAAGAAGACGAAGAGTATAAACCTCGCGATGATAATACAAATGCAATTGCCTTTAATCGAGATGATGGGAAAGGCGTTATTGAGAGGAACTGAAGCTTTGAGTAATGGTTGGCCTGTTGGTGATACTATTGGGGCTTTTATCGCTGCTGATTTAACCGGCGATGCAAAAGTTGTTGGTGTTGATGATGAGACAGTTGTTGCCAGAAAAAAATACAAGAATAAGGATGTAATCATAATAAAAGCAAAAGGACCTGGCGGGAGAACAGGAAATCCAGGAAAAATTGTGGAAAGTATATGTAATAAAGAAAAGATTGCAAAAATAATCACTATTGATGCTGCATTGAAGTTAGAAGGGGAAAAAACAGGTAGTGTTGCTGAAGGTGTAGGAGTAGCAATAGGTGGCATAGGTACAGATAAATCCTATGTAGAAGAAGTCGCAGTCAAGAAAAAATTACCTTTGGATACTATCATAATAAAGATGGGTCAAGAAGAGGCTATAATGCCCATGAAAAAATCAATATATGGTTCTCTACCAAAAGTAATGAATGCATTGAATGAGACTATAGAGAGAACAAAAGAAAAAGGAAAAATAATCATTGTTGGTGTTGGTAATACTTCTGGTGTTGGTAATGATAGAAAAAGTATTGAGAAAAGTAAGAAAATTATAAATGAAAACATTAAAAAAATGAAAGAATTGGAGAAAAAAAAGAAGAAAAGATTCAGTTTTCTTTCTCTTTCTGAGTGGTCGTGATGAAAAGAGGTATTTTTATCGTCCTGGAGGGACCTGATGGGTCTGGACAATCTACACAAACTGAATTATTAGCAAGATGGTTTAAGAAGAATAACCGTAGAGTTTTCGTAACAAAAGAACCGACTAACAGTTTGATCGGTGGTATAATTAGATCAATCCTGAAGAAAGAATGGCAAGTTGATATGAAGACTTTACAATTGCTTTTTGCAGCAGATAGAGCTTATCATCTACGAGCGGAGATTGAACCTTTCTTGAAAAAAGGAATAGATGTTATATCAGATCGTTATATTTTGTCAACATTAGCATTTGGTTCACTAGAAGAAGAATTGAAATGGCTGAAGGAAATAAACTCGAAATTTCTTGAGCCAGACTTGACTTTTATATTGAATGTTCCGGGCAAAGTGTGTGCTGAAAGGATAGCAAGATCAAGATTCAGTTTCGAAATATTTGAAACCGCTGATAAGTTGGAAAAAATAAGGAACAATTACATTGGTTTAAAGGATTATCAAAAAAACATTCATGTTATAGTTGGCGATGGAAGAAAATCAGAAGAGATACACAAGGAAATAGTTGGAATTGTGGAAAAATATTGTAAAAAATGAGATAAAAATCTAAACTTAAATTTTAATAACAATAATTCTTTAGGGAAGGTGTTCATTGATGAGCTTCAGTCAAGAAGAAATCACTTTATTGAATAAACACGTCTCAAACATTGACAAAAATATTTATGCCATTTACAACCTACCACCAGAAGTCATAGCTGTCTTGTTCGGTTATGTGAGTAGGAATCCTTTAAGTTTCAGAGAAAACTTGTTGAAACTCATCAAAGGAAAAGAATTGGATATAGGGAGATTAATAGATTTATTCGGAAATCAAGGGTTTGATTATTCAGAAGCGAAAGAAAAGGCCAGACAATTTCATGAAAGATGGATCATTGGTTATGGTCATTCTTCAGTCGCTGAACATGCTGTTGCTTCTATCGCGATTGAAGATGTTTCTATACTCGCAACTAAAGTCATCGAGGACAATCGACTGGCTTCTTACACTGAAAAATCCACGCGTTATCAGATATTCGATAGAAACCGATCCTACAAACCAAAAAAAATAATGAATTCTTCCCATGGTAAATTGTTCGAGAAAACTTGTAATCATTTCTTTGATACTTACAATGAGATTACCCCAAAGATGATACAATTTGTCAAAGAAAAATATCCAAGAACAAAAGATATGGATGAAAAGTTTTATGAAAGTATCAGCAAAGCTAGAGCATGTGACATAACTAGATACATCTTACCTGCTGCAACTTTAACGAACTTAGCGATGACTGCAAATGCCAGGACTATAGAGCATGCCATCACCAAGTTATTATCTCATTCGTTAGATGAGATGAGATATATCGGAAAATTGATGAAAGAAGAAGTTCTAAAAATAATACCTACTTTAGTCAAATATGCTGATTATAATCCTTACATTGATGGGACAAATAAAGCGATGGAAGAATTAACAAAGAATATTGTGAAATTTAATCATATTGTTGAGAATAAACCAGTGACTCTAGTAGAATTCGATCCTGATGCGGATGATAAATTAATCACAGCTTTGCTCTACCGTTATTCAAAATATCCTTACAGTCAGATAAAAGGTTTAGTCAAGAAAATGAGTCAGAAAGAAAAGGAGAAAGTTATAGACGAATTCTTGAAAAGAATGGGAAAACATGATATGCCGATGAGAGAATTAGAACACATCAATTACACGTTTGATATAATGATTGATTATGGTGCTTTCCGTGATATTCAAAGACACAGAATCTGTACTCAAACGAATCAAGAGTTGACAGTAGAACATGGGTTTGATATACCACAAGAAATTATAGAAGCAGGTTTTGAAGATAAATTCAAAGAATGTATGAAGATGGCTGTTGAAGCATTCAATGAAATATCGAAAGAATTTCCGAAAGAGGCCCAGTATGTTGTTCCATTGGCTTTTAGAAAAAGTACACTATTTACTTGGGACCTGCGTGAACTTCATCATTTCATAAAACTTAGAAGTAGTAGAGAAGGGCATGAATCTTACCGTAAGATTGCACAACAAGTTTTTGATGAGATAGAAAAAGTACATCCGTTTTTAGCTCGTTATATAAGAGTGGACAAGTCGTCTGGACCAGCGAGGTGATTGAATGGCCGTAATAGGAAATGAAAAAATTCTAGAGTTGATCGATAAAGAAAATTTGATAGAGAATGTTGATAAGAATAATGTTCAACCGAGTGGGGTTGATCTCAGAGTAAAAACTGTATACAGACTAAAGAACGGTGGATATCTTGGAGTTAAAAATAGACAGACACCTAACGTAGATGTTGTTTCTGATAAGGTTGGTGAGAAAATTACTATTAAACCGAATGAGTTTGTGCTTGTTGAGACGATGGAAAAAGTAAACATGCCTAAGAATTTGTTGGCTTTGATATTGCCTAGAAGTAGTTTATTTAGATGTGGTGTTAGTTTGCATACAGCTGTGGTCGATCCTGGATTTATCGGTACGTTGACTTTTGGTATGAAGAATTTGAGTGATCATCCATTCGAAATAGAGCTTGGTTCGAAGATAGGACAGATTGTCTTTGAGGAAGTTAAAGGAAATACTAAATTGTACAATGGGAAATATCAAGGAGGAAAGGTGACTTAATGAATTTTATTGTTATAGAAGGGCTTGATGGAGCAGGTGGTTCAACACAATCTAACCTTCTAAAAGAATTTTTTGAGAAGAAAAATATCCCATGTGTCTTTCTCAAATCACCAGAATATGAAACTGAAATTGGAAAATCAATCCGTGATTATCTAGATGGTAAATTAAATTTGAAACCAGAACAAGCATTTCTTTTATTTGCCATGGATGTTTTGAATTCAGTACCAATGATTAAAGAAGGTTTAGAAAAAAATAAAGTTGTTATTGCTGATCGTTACATAACTTCAACAATTGCTTACCAATGTGCAAACGGTTTTTCATATGAGAAGGCATTGAATTTTGCAAGAATGCATAAATACCCTGAACCTGACGCGATAATATTCATCGAAATAAAACCAGAAACGAGCATGGAAAGGAAGATGAAAGAACATGGAAAACTGGACAGACATGAAAAGAATCTAAAATTCTTGAGAAAAGTCATGGAATTATACCAGAAAGAAATTAAAGAAAATGTTCTCGGAAAATGGTTTGTTATAGACGGTGAAAGAGACATAAAAAAAATACATGAAGATATATTGAAAATTATAGGTTCGTTAAAAAATTCTGGTGTCAAAGTTTATAGTTAACAAAACTACAAATAATAATCATGAAAGCCATCTCCACCATCATAGCAACGATCATCTTAGTTGTAATAGCT
>CAZRNP010000001.1:0-58707 GCA_964601485.1 uncultured archaeon | reverse complement strand
CAGTTATTCTTCTCAAAGCCGCTATAACAAGTTCTTCGTTATACTCTCCAGATTTCGGTAAATAGTCAGTCTTTTTTCCGTAAACTCTCAATCTAGGGTTGACGTTTTTTGATAAAATTAAAACTTCTTCTTCTAGTATCGGTTCTAACTCTTCGACAACAAGGATTGACTTGAACCTCTTTATGAAATTCTTGATCTTGTCTTCGGGTAATGGATAACTAAAACCCAATTTTAAGACAGGCAATTTTATCCCAAGGTCGATTAAGCCTTCCATCACGTAATTGAAAGAAACACCAGAAGTTATTATCCCCAGATTACTCTTTATGCTCTGATTGACGATGAAATTTAAATTACTTTTTTCTGAGATTTTTCTTATATCCTCGATTTTTTTGAGTAATTCTTCATGCAGCCTCATCGTCTTGGGTGGTAGGATGTTGTACTTATCCATGTCTTTCTTGAAAAACCCCTTTGTTTTGCCGTAGATTATATCATCGAGTTTAACAACACCTCTTTCATGGCTGACTCTTGTAGTTGTCCTCACGAAAACAGGAATTTTAAATTTTTCTGAGAGTTTGAAGGCAAATTTAACAAAATCTTTGCACTCTTGAGCATCACAAGGTTCTAAAGTTGGTATATGACCGAGTCTTGAATAGTACCTGGTATCTTGTTCACTCTGAGCACTGCTCCAGCAACCAGGGTCATCGGCAACCATTATAACCATCCCTGCGTTCGGACCGACATAGACCAAAGGCATGAGTGAGTCTGCTGCAACGTTGACGCCAAACTGTTTCATTGATACTAAGGATCTGACACCAGCAAAAGAGGCACCCATGGCGACCTCTAAAGCTACTTTCTCGTTAGTACTGTACTCAAAGTAAATTCCAGCAGTTTTTGCTATGGCTGCAAATGTATCACCGACTTCTGACGAGGGTGTTCCAGGATAAGTGGATGCAAAGCCTACTCCAGACTCTAAAGCTCCTCTGACGATTGCTTCATTACCTAGAAGGATTACCTTTTTCCCTTTTCTAGGAGACAGTATACCTTTTGAAACTTCTTCTTCCATCTATTATTTATTATCTTCTTTAAGCTTATTTTTAACTTTGAAAAAAGAATTGGTGTAACGCAGATTTTTCGCGAGTCGGAAAATTTAGAAAAAAGTCACTGTCGAGAAAGTTTTAATATGATTAAAAATTATGCTTCTAAAAACTTTATTTCATATTCTGGAAAGGTTCTTCTAAGATCACGTTCTAATTTATCTTGTTCAACCATATTTCTGAGCGCTGGGGTAACACCGACTTCCTTATTATTAACATAAGATTTAATGATAAGATATCTAGATGATGAGCCTTCAGTTTCTGCATCAACTGTTATTTGAGCCCTATTAACTGATATATGTCTCATTCTATCAAGTCTTGATGGAACAATAGAATCTAGATTATATAGTAAGTTAAAGAATGCTTCACGTGCTAGAGAGGAAATTTGACCAGTTTTTGTTAATTCCAAATCTCCTAATCTTACATAATTTCCCATATAACTCAAAATTAAAATAAAATATTAAAGATTTAAACCCTTCGTTTAAAAACGCGATAATTACACGAGAAACTTGTGACGAGAATATTAGCGAGCGAAAAATCGAGTAATAATTTACTGATTATTAAATACAAGCGAAGAAAAATTATTATAAAAAGTTATAATATGATTAAGAGACATATGGTAAAGCTTCCTAAAATAAGAAAAAGAGACGGTTCGATAGTCAACTTTGAACAGCAGAAGATAACAGATGCTATACAAAAGGCACTTGTTGCTGTTGAACTTAAAGATGGAACAAAAGCAAATAAGATATCAGATGAAGTAGTTAAGATTCTGGAAAAAAATTTCGTTAAAAAAATTCCTTCTGTTGAAGATGTTCAGAACATAGTCATAGAAGTCTTAAGAAAAAAAAGATACAAAAAAGTTGCTGATGACTATTCTGCGTACAGGAAGAAAAAGATTGAAATTAGAGAACTGAAGAAAAAGTTCGGTATAGAAGTTGAACCAAAACTTACAGTAAATGCCTTAGAAGTATTGAAGAAAAGATATCTCTTGAGAAATGAAAAAGGGGAGATAATAGAAACTCCAGACAAAATGTTCAGGAGAGTTGCCGAGAATGTTGCTGATGTTGACAGGATGTACGGGGAAGATTCTAAAAAAAGTGAAGAGGAATTTTACAAAATCATAAGTAGACTTGAATTCTTACCAAATTCACCCACGATGTTCAACGCTGGTGCTCCTCTAGGTCAATTATCTGCTTGTTTTGTTTTACCGGTGGAAGATTCTTTAGAGAGCATTTTCACAGCAGTTAAAAATACTGCTTTGATAGAACAATCCGGCGGTGGGGTTGGTTTTGATTTTTCCAAACTCAGGCCAAATGGCGATATTGTCAAATCGACTAAAGGCGTAGCATCAGGTCCTGTTTCCTTCATGCGTGTTTTTGATACAGTAACAGATGTTATAAAAAGTGGTGGAAAGAGAAGAGGAGCAATGATGGCCATATTAAGAGTCGATCATCCAGATATCTTAGAATTCATAACAATCAAAACAAAAAGTAATATGCTAACGAACTTTAACGTTTCTGTTGCAATTACAGACGATTTCATGAAAGCTGTTGAAAATGACAAAGAATATAATTTGATAAACCCGAGGACAAAAAAACCTGTTAAAAAATTGAAAGCTAGGTATGTCTGGAATTTGATAGTAGAGAATGCATGGAAATGTGGAGACCCTGGAGTAGTATTCATAGATGAAATCAACAGACATAACCCAACTCCGGGAATAGGAAGAATTGAATCAACTAACCCATGTGGTGAAGCAACTCTTTTAGCTTATGAATCGTGTAATTTAGGTAGTATTAACCTCTCAAGAATGATAAACAAAAACAATGAAATTGATTGGAATAAGTTGAAAAAAACTCTTCATTTAGCAGTTCATTTTCTCGATAATGTTATAGATGCAAATAGGTTTCCACTCCCTGAAATTGAAAAAATAACAAAAGCCAACAGGAAGATCGGATTAGGAATTATGGGTTTTGCAGAATTGTTGATAAAATTAAGAATTCCGTACGATTCTGATGAAGCTGTTGAATTGGGAGAAAAGATAATGAAGTTCATTTCTGAAAATGCAAAAGAAAAATCTGAACAAATTGGGATGAAACGTGGTTCTTTTCCGAATTTTGAAAAGAGTACATGGCATGGAAAATATAAGACTATGAGAAATGCGACTGTTACGACCATTGCCCCGACAGGAAGCCTCTCAATAATCGCTGGATCTTCTTCCGGTATAGAGCCATTGTTTGCTGTATCATTCATGAGAAATGTTTTAGAAGGGACAAGGTTGTTTGAAGTGAACCCCATTTTTGAAAGAATCGCAAAAGAGAGAGGATTCTATAGCGCAGAATTATTAGAAAAAATAGCGAAGGATGGGTCCTTGCAAAACATAAAAGAAATTCCAAAGGATGTTAGAAGAATTTTCGTCACGGCTTTAGACATAAAACCAGAATGGCATGTTAAGATGCAGGCAGCTTTCCAGAAGAACACGGATAATGCTGTATCCAAGACGATAAACCTACCTAACAATTCAAAAATACCTGATGTAAAAAAAGTCTATGAAATAGCGTGGAAATTAAAATGTAAGGGCATAACCGTCTACAGATACGGGAGTAAGCCAGAACAAGTACTTTATATCGGTAAAATAAAAAATAAATTCGTTTCAGCAGAATCTGAATATGCTGGGGGTTGTATGACTGGGGTTTGTCCAGTGAGTTGATTCTATGGGTTACATTTATCTTTATACTGGAACTGGTGGTGGTAAGACGATGAATGCCATAGGTCTTGCCATGAGATCTATCGGTCATAAACATAAAGTCGTGATAATCCAGTTTTTGAAATGGTGGAAAAATATTGGCGAGTACAAGATAAGAAAGAAACTTCATCCTTATTATGAGATTTATCAGTTTGGTAGGAAAGGCTGGATTGGACTAGAAAACCTGGATGAAAGGGATAAAAAATTAGCGAAAAAAGGTTTGGAATTTGCGAAGAAAATAGTCAAAGAAAAGAAACCCAATCTTTTAGTTCTAGATGAGATTAATTTGGCTATCCACTGTGATTTGTTGAATGTAGATGAAGTTATTGAATTTCTAGATAAAATTCCTAAAAAGACAGATGTAGTTTTAACTGGGAGGTATGCATCAAAGAAATTAATTGATAAATCGGATTTTGTTAACGAGATAGTTGATGTTAAACATCCTGAAAAGATACCGACAACAAAAGGAATCCAATATTAGATAGGTTTTTGTTCTGGGAAATAAAAAATTTAATCATGAAAAGATCAATTTTATCCCTGATTATTTTTTTAATTATTTCTCTCATTATTATACGTTCATCCTTTTCTGAGGATAACATAAAGATAAAATTAAAATCTTTTGAACCAGGTTTTATTTTAACGGTCTCACAAGGAAGCTGGAATAGAACTTTATTCATGATACAAAACACTTTCAACGAATCTGTAATCATGTATTACAAGTTTGAACAACAACCATCAGGAGTGTCGATAACATATTATCCAAATAAGTTTTATAACATGGGTCCAAACTCAGAGATTGCTGGTAACTTAAATTTTTCTGCAAATCAGACTGCAAAGAATGGTATTTACTTTGTAAAATTCTGGATAGAAACTTTCTCAGAAATAGAGAATAAGACGATAAAGAGCGACAAGTACACTATAAATTTGACTGTGTTAAACAACCCCTTGATAGTTAATATGACTACTACAACACCAAACCAAACAACGACTTCCTTATTAGGAACAACAACTAAAAATCAAAGTACTACAACTGTACAACCAACACAACCAGATAAAAAAAATGTAACATCGTTAAAAAAAGAGTATCTTGTAATTCCCATCGTATTGTTACTCCTGTTTGTACTACCTCCCATCATGCTAAGAGAAAGAACTAAAGATACTGTTTCAACTTAGATTCTAGGATGGGTTCTGGCATAGCTCCCATCAGCCTATCGACTAATTTTCCATTCTTGAAAATTAACAGAGTTGGTACACTCATTATTTCGTACTTTAAAGTAATTTCCTTGTTTTCATCCACGTTTAACTTCCCAAACACAATCTTGCCAGATAGTTTTTTTGCTAGGCTATCGATAACAGGTCCGAGCATTCGACAAGGAGGACACCAAAGCGCCCAATTGTCAACAACAATCAGTTTATACTTCTTCACGTTTTCATCGAAGTTTGAGTCAGTCAATTCTATCGGCTTATCTGGGTAATTTGTCAAAAAATTCACCTTGGTATTTTTTTTATAATTTTTTCCACAAATTTTTTAATCCTCTTGAAAGCATGTTCATTGTAGGCCTCATATGACATCGATATTATCGGTTCTGTGTTTGAAGGCCGGAATAACGCCCAACCATCTTCAAGTATCACTTTCACTCCATCAATAGTAACTATCTTGTATCCTTTATTTATAAAATTCTTTTTCAGCCTTTCGATGAACGGAAATTTTTCTGATGCTTTTACTGGAAACCTTAAGGCTTCTGAAACTTCAGATAAATATTTTGGAAAATCTTTCTCATAATCGGATATTTTTTTACCGGATGTTACTAAAGATTCTATCAATTTTAAGCATGCAAATAAAGCATCGTCCGCACCATTAGTGTCTTTGAAATAATAATGGCCAGAAATTTCTCCAGCGATGACTGCATCTTCTTCGATTATTTTTTCTGTTATGTACGTATGTCCAATCCTACAAACAACAGGAATACCTCCTTTTTTTCTTATTATATCATCGATTGCTTTTGAATCGATTACTGTGTAAACAACTTTAGACTTAGGTTCTTTTTTTAGTACATTATCAATCAGTATAGAAAATATCAAACCAACATAAACCATTCTACCTTTCTCATCGATGACTGCTATACGGTCACCATCACCGTCGAAAGCAAAGCCAAGGCTTGCATTCGTTTCTAGAACTTTTTTTTGCAAATCATCTAAAACACCGGGTTTAGATGGGTTGGGCTCATGGTGTGGAAAGTTGGCATCGGGTTCACAAAACAATTCAATCACATCTATACCAAGTTTCTTGAGTATTTTAGGATATATCAACCCTGTTGTACCGTTACCCGCATCGACTACTATTTTTAGTTTCACAGGTTTTTTTAAATTAATCTTGTTTAACAGAAAATCAGAATAGTCTTCAACCATGTTTTTTTTAATCAACTTTCCCTTTCCCTTAGAAAAATTTTCATCTTTGAATATTTTTTCAATTTTGTTTATTCCAGATTCATAGCTGATTGGAATCCCGTCTTTGTAATAAAATTTAAAACCATTGTACTCTTTCGGGTTATGAGAAGCGGATACTATCACACCACCATCACATTTCAAGTATCTAGTAGCAAACATCGTTATCGGTGATGTAACCATACCTATATCTATAACAGTTGAACCTGTTGATAGCAAACCTTTGATAAATTCTTTTTTTAGAGAAGGCCCACTCAAACGCAAATCATTTCCTACAACGATTTTACCAGGGTTAAACGTGCCAAAAGCTTTGCCCATTTTTAGAGCAGTTTTTTCGTTCAATTCTGTTGGATAGATGCCTCGAACATCATAAGCTCTGAATATGCTCATAAAATCACTTTACTGTAACACTTTTGGCCAAGTTTCTAGGTCTATCGGGGTCACATCCTCTTTCTAAAGCAAGATAGTAACCCAACAACTGAATTGGAATAATCATTAATATCGGATGCATCTCAACATCTGGAATTATTATCGAGAAATCGAAAACATCTTCGTTCCTATTCGATATGCCTATTATGTATCCGCCACGAGATTTTATTTCCATTATGTTACTCAAAATATCATGTCTTGATTCATTCTCTGGGACTATAGCTATGCATGGAGTTCCTCTTTCAATCAATGCTAATGTTCCATGTTTCAATTCTCCACCAGCCAAACCCTCAGCGTGAATGTAAGAAACTTCTTTAAGTTTTAAAGCACCTTCTAATGTCGTTGAATAACTTAACCCCCTACCAATCAGATAAATGTTCTCTTCGTCTTTCAAACTCTTAGCAAGGTTCTTTATTTTTTGGATGTTCTCTTCACTTAACACATCTTTGATTTTTTTAGATACATCTTCTAACCCTTTCTTACCTTCTTCATATTTTCCAGCACAAGTGTATGCAAGCAAATAAATTAAAGCCAGTTGAGATGTGAAAGTTTTTGTTGCCAACACGCATATCTCAGGTCCAGCATTCAATAACAGAGAAAAATCACTTATTCTCATTAGTGATGAACCCATAACATTTATTAGTGATAATACTTTCACTCCCTTCTCTTTTGCCACTCTCACAGCTTCTAATACATCAGCAGTTTCTCCGCTCTGTGAAACAGCTATCATTAAAGTATTCTTTTTTAAGAAATGAGAAAAGTTCGGAAATTCTGAGGCAAGAAAAACGTTAACGTGTTTTTTAGTTATCTTTGAGAAGATGTAACCAGCAGAAATACAAGCGTGATAACTACTTCCGCATGCCACAAAAAATACACCGTATGCATTGTTTATCATCTTTGTAATTTTCTCTATTGTTTTTTTATCATGACTTATTACTCTATCAATCGTTTCTTTCTGTTCTAATATTTCTTTTATCATAAAATGTTTGTAGCCTAGCTTCTGAGCTTCTTCAGGGTTCCAACTTACTTGACTTATTTCTTTATTTTTTTGTTTCCCTGTCATATCGAATATTTTGCAATTATTTTTTGTTATCTCAGCTATTTCGTCATCGTCCAAGAATATGACTCTATTCGTATTTCTTAGGAAACAAACCACATCTGATGCAGCAAAATTCTCGTTTGAGCCTATACCTATGACTAAGGGACATCTATGCTTTGACGCGATTATCTTGTCTTTTTCTTTCTCATTTAATACTAGGAAGGCGAACAATCCTTGTAATCTTCTGGAAGTCTCTATAACTGCTTCTCTGAAACTTTTTCCATTATTGATGTAATCTTCAATCATATGCGATACTACTTCTGTATCAGTCTCAGAACTGAATTTATGCCCCTTTCCAACTAATTCTTTTTTTAATTCTGAATAATTTTCTATTATTCCGTTGTGGACAACTGCTATTTGTCCTTTACAATCTGTCTGTGGGTGTGCGTTGAAGTCTGTGACACCACCGTGAGTGGCCCAACGTGTATGTGAAATACCAACATTCCCGTTTAAAGAGTGAAAATTGATTCTTTTGTGTACATCGTCTATTTTTCCAGTACCTTTTAGTATTTTTATCTTATCATCAATCGTACTCATTCCTACAGAATCATAGCCCCTGTATTCCAATTTTTTTGTTGATTCTAAAAGTATCGGAGAAGCTTTCTTTTCACCTATGTAACCAACTATACCGCACATTGTATCACTTGAATTCTTTAGAAACTTATTAGGATACAGACTATATAAATCACGTTTAAAACATGTTTTTTAAGACTATTTAAGGCATTTCAAAAAGGAAGGGTTTTAAAGTCATACCATTATAATTGAGATTTTAGTATTATAATATTATTAAAAAGGTATATAATACAAATTTTTATAATCTTATTAACTATAGAATATTCATGGAACAAGAAAAGAAATTAATTGGTAAGATAGCTCACTTTTACAGTAAGATAAGCGTTGCAGTAATAGAACTCACAGACAAGCTTTCAGTCGGCGATGAGATATCAATAGAAGGTCCTAGCACTAATTTCACACAGACAGTAGATTCAATGCAAATCGAATACAAAAACATAAAAGATGCAAAGAAAGGGAACTCAATAGGCTTAAAAGTCATCAACGAAGTCAAGGAAAACGATTCTGTTTACAAAATGATAAAGTAACAGAAATAGTATAACATGTTTAACGTTTAACACCAAAAGTTTATCTTCTCATATTTATTTATTAGAATAATTAATCGGCAGTTTGGGGTATTTAAATTAATTTACTCTCAAATAGTAGTAAAATTTATATATGAGTGAAAACAAGGTATATGTATGTCTTTTGAAGATGAACTATCTGATGAGTTGAAAAAGCCTTTAATCCCTAAAAAACAGGAATTAATGACGCAAGAAATACCAAAAGGGGAAATTTACACTAAGATAATAGAATTCACAAACCAGATAAGGAAGGCTTATGGTGATCTTGTAAAGTCTGTCTTAATCTTCGGTTCTGCTGCCACAGGAGACATGAAAAAGACATCTGATGCTGATGTTTGGGTTATACTAGACGATACAGCCACTAAAGGTTCTGAAGATTTAGAGAGAATACAGGCACAACTACAGCTCATATCTGTACAATTAAAGGATATACACATCCAAACAACTGGATTAACGGAATTCTGGGGATGGATGAAAAGGGGTTCACCTGAATTGTTCAACTATTTAAGGTCTAGTCTAGTCATTCACGATACAGGCTTCATAAAACCAGTCCAAAGAATGCTTAAAGCTGGATTATTGCCGCCAAGCGAAGAGACTATTAGTATAAAGGCAAAATCGGCTGAAGCTCACATGAAGAAAGTCAGTTTAACCATTAAATCCATGATATTTGATTTAAGGTATGCAGCAACAGATGCCTGTCAATCGGTTATAATGTACTATTACAAGACAACACCAGATCAGAAACACATGGCTGAAGAAATGGAAAAATTAGTACAAGAGAAGAAACTTGAGAAAGAATACATCGATAAATACCTAGAGTTGAATAAGTTGTGGAAAGATATAGAACATGACGTAATAAAAGATGTAAACGCTAAGCATCTGGATAGAGCAATGACACTGGCGAACGATATAATAGAGAGGATGAAGAAACTTTTACCGAAAGAATTAGTCGATATGGACTTACTACTGTGATGTGAATGGAAGAAAAGCCAGCTGAGAAGAAAGAAGAAAAAAAACCAAAAACAAAGGCCCAGATAGATAAAGAACTGGATAAATTAAAGAATAAAATCTTGGAAAAGTATGGTGATAGAGTCAAATGTATAATAATGATGGGGTCTGTGGCAAGGGGCGAATACAAGTCTAAATCTGATATTGATGTTTTCATTGTTATTGACGACACTGAGAAGGAGATACCGCCAGAAGAAAAGAATGAAATCGATGAAACCCTGGAAAAAATGGCGACTGAAATATCTGAAGATATCTCAATTCAACCTTCCTACACGTTAACAGAATTCTGGGATTATGCCCGTGTTTGTCATCCGATTATTTACAATTTCATAAAAGAAGGTAAAACTCTGTATGACGCTGGTTTCTTCATGCCGATTAAAAGATTGTTGGATATGGGGAAAATTCCTGCAACCCGAGAAGCAATAGAGAGTTACATGGAAGGTGCACCGAAGAAGTTGATGAGAGCAAAAACTGTTAAACTCTTGATGCTGGCAGAAGACTGTTATTATGCTATGCTAAACACTGCTCAAGCTGTGTTGATGTTTATGGGTTTAGAACCACCTGTCCCTAACAAGGCTTATGATGAAATAAAAAAATACCTAGTCGACCCTGGAATTTTAGAACAACAATATGCTGACTGGCTGAGAGATATAATTGAAGTAAGGAAGAAGATTGAGCATAAAGAATTGATGGATGTTACAGGTGCTTATGTTGATGAATGGATAGATAAGTCAGACAAATTCATCGAGAAAATGTTCCAATTGCTTTCAGTCTTAGAGTTCAGGAAGAAGGAGAAGATTCTTGAAAGGACGCATGAAGTCATGTACAAGGCTGCTATCGCCGCTTTGAAGACTTTACATAAGTTGCCTGAGAAGACGGAAGAGATACCCAATGCATTCAAGACGCAATTCGTCGATAATAAACTAGTTGATGGTTATTATTGGGATATTTGGAAGAAAATAGAAGAGATGAAAGGATTGGCAGAAAAACAGGCTCTAGACAAAGTTCCTGATAAAGACGTCTACCAGATGCGAGAATACGTAAGGAATTTGATAAGAGACTTAGCTAAAGTGTTGAAGAAACAAGAAAAAGAAGAAAAGAAGTAATCATTTGTATTGTCCTTCAGTTTTACTTCTATTATCCCTTGCTTTTTTTCCTAAGTCTACTAATGTTCCCCATTGTTCTCTATTTTGTTCTAACCATTGAACCAATGGAGAATCAGGATCAAGTCTTATACAATTTTCAATAATATATTCCGTAGATTTTTTATACTATACATTACTGCTTGATTTAATACTCCAAGGATTCCAGGGTTACAGTTACCTAAATATGCCTTAACCTGTTCTATACTTACATTAGATTGTATTGACATACCAATACTCAAAAGTTTTTAAACTTAAAAACTTAACTATCTCTAATTAAATGTGGCTAAAATGCAAGGTAAAATATTGAGTTACAGAAGAGGGAGACATACGCAGAATGTTTACCAAGTACTCGTGGAGTTGGATAATGTGAATTCTAAAGAAAAAGCAAAAGATTTTCTAGGAAAAAAACTCATATGGAAATCACCTTCTGATAAAGAGATGAAAGGAGAAATTATTGCTTTACACGGTAACAAAGGAGTGGTTAGAGCTAAGTTTGAAAGAAATTTACCTGGACAGGCAATAACAACAAAAGTTCAGATTATCTAACCGTGATACATCAAACTTGTAGAATCTTCTCTTAATTTAACATCCTTCCATTTTTTCTCAAATATTTCACAAATTTCAATGAACTTTTTCTTTATTTTATTTACCCATTCATCATAGATAGTTTTAACAAAATCAGCCATTTTCTCTTCTTTTGCAATATTCTTTACTTTTTCTCCTCTCCATCTAATTGACATTAATTCCTTATAGAGTTCAAAGAGTTTATCTTTCTTATCTTTCATCATACTAGTTTCATACAATGTGGATGGTTCACTAGAAGACCCAACGAATATTATAGATTCTAATGTTTGAACGCGATTAGATATTTCTTCGCATATCTTCTCGGTTATGTCATGTAAAATTAAGTCAGGACTGTCTAACTTTACTGGGAATTCTCTTATTATATTCTCAAATAACGGTAACTGGTATTTCTTTCTCAATTTTTCGTACTTTTCCTTAACATCCTTCATGGGATAAATATTAAACAATCAGATAGTTAAATCTTATTGTGAAAAATTTTATGATAAAGATAAACTTCCCTGTAAAAGAAATCAAAGAAGGTTTAACCAAGTTAATAATTCCTAGAGATTATTTAAAAAAAACACATTTCTTCAATCCTAGAGTTGAATTGTCGAGGGATATGACAATTTTAGTTTTGAATACGTTGAACTCAAAAAATTGGATTATCTGTGATTCTTTAGCAGGAATTGGTGCTAGAGGAATAAGAATAGCAAAAGAATGTGGAGTAAAAAAAGTATTCGTGAACGATATAAGTGAAGATAACATCCCTTTAATGAAGAAGAATGTTTCATTGAACTTATTGGAGAATAAAGTTAACATTATAAATCAAGATACCAATCAGGTACTGTCAGATAATATAAGAGTCTTTGATTACATAGATATCGATCCGTGGGGAAGTCCTTCTTATTATTTAGATTCTGTTGCTCGTGCAATAAAGAGAAAAGGTTTCATCGGTTTCTCTGCGACTGATACTGCTGCTTTGTGTGGAACTAGTCCTATTACTTGCTTGAGAAGGTATGGGATAGAAAGCTATAAGACAGATTTCTTCAAAGAATTGGGTTTAAGGATTTTACTTTCTAATGCTGCATTAACCTTTGGAAAATGGTCTTTTTCTTTCAAACCATTGTTAAGTTATGCATCTGAACATTATTTTAGAGTTTTCGCTGAAGTTGAAAAAGGAAAAAGCATTGCGAGTAAAACTCTTGAACAGAACTTAGGTTACGTTAACTACTGTTCTAAGTGTCTCTGGAGAAAGATTGACGAAGAACCTATAATAAAATGCGAGTTTTGTGATTCAAAGACTAAAGTTATAGGAAAAATATGGACAGGTAAAATAGAAGAGTTAAAATTCTTGCAAACGTGTTTGGAAGAACTTAATCAAACAAATTGGTTGAAGACTGAGAATAAAATAAAGAATTTAATAAGTCTTTTGAAGAATGAAACAATACCATTCTACTATGATGTACATAGAATCTGTCAAAAAAATAAGTTTGAAATACCGAAGTTCGAGATTTTACAACAAAAATTAAGGGATAAGGGTAATGTAGCAGAAAGGACTCATTTTTGTTATAAAGGAATTAAGACTGATTTAAGTTTAAAAGAAATGATAGAGATAATTTCTGAATTTTAGTAGTTTAAAGTTATAGTTTTTATTATAAAAATCGTATTATAAGTTAATGAAAAAGGTTGAAAAAAAGACAAGTAAAAAGTCATTGTCTGCGATGAGATTGGTTTTGATATCTTTAGTATCTTTTCTTCTTTCTATTTATTTCGCACCTAAAGTTGTTGAAGAAAAATACTGGCTGTCAGATATTCTAAACATAAGGACTTTTACAGAAATAGCAGCTTCCACGACAATATCATCATCAACAACCACACCATTCTACCCCAACCAGAGGGCGATATGCAGGGATGGTGCAAACAACATTCATGTTGTTTGGGGAAGTTCTTCATCGACAATAAGCTATGCGAACTCTACAGACAATGGTGTGACATGGACAGTTTCAAACACGAAAATCAACAGCACTGGCACAAAAGTAGCACCAAGCATAAGCTGTAGCGGAAGCAATATATGGGTATCGTACTCCAATTCTTCTGGAAGTACTCTGCACGCATCCTACTGGAACTCATCAGACAATGGTGCGACATGGACGAACTTATGGAAGCAGACATCATCTGGATCATACACAAGTCATGTAATCGTGATAGGAAGCAGGGTATACATATTCTGGTTGCAGACGAGTGACATATACGTTGCAGTCTCAACTGATAGTGGGAGCACTTTCGGGAGTGCAGTGAAGATATTTGACACAGCTTCCGTTGAAGACGAGGAAGGCTGTACCGACACAACCACCTATGGAACATCTTACGCAGTTTCGGTGAACGGCACTGGCACATCATCGGACAGATTATTCGTGGTCGCAAGGAAGCAATTTACCGACCAATACTGGGGAATAATAAATTGTCTCACCAATCCTATTACTTATGGCATGGCATTCAAAAATTCATCAGATGGTGGTGCGACATTCGGAGATGAGAGGACTATATTAGGATTGCAGAGCAATGATTTTAGCGGTTTGGTAAGCATAAACAATAATGTGACTGAAATCTTTACCACGTATGAATTACCAGTCAACAAACTCTATTTCTCAAACTCGACAAATGGCGGTCTGACTTGGACGACTCCGTACCAGATTTCGATAGGGACAAATTCATCCCTTTATTCCCCGATAGCGTTGAACGGCACCAACCCGATTGTATTTTGGGAGAACAACACGAAGAAACAGAGCATATTCTCCAGAAGCTTCAACGGACAGGCTTGGGATGATGTAATAAATCAGACACCAAACACGAACAACACCTATGTGAACGCAAAAGCAGACTATAGTGGTAACTGCATGGAGTTCGTGTACAGGAACACAAGTGATGGGACTAATTACAACATAACTTATCAGGCGATTGGAAGTTGTACTGCACCAGGACCTACATATTCCTTAAATTCTACAAACTCAACGACAGCTGGAACTCCTGTAGAGCATAGATTAAAATGGACTGACAATGTCGGTCTATCAGGTTACATCTTTCAATTTTGTAATGGAACTTGGAATGGAACTTATTGTTTAGGTTCAACATCCAATTGGCTTTCTGGTTGGTCATATAGGAAAAACCATACTATTACTAATTCTACAGGTGCGGATGTAAATTATACAGTAAGTATCACAGTTATAAATGCAACTGGAACTGATAGTGGAAATGTTGTTTATATTAATTCCACAGGAAATACAAAAACAAGAAGCGATTTCGGAGACATTAGATTTACAAATTCAACTAGCAGTTTATTGAATTATTGGATGGAAACTGTAAACAACGGTGTGAATGCTACATTCTGGGTTCAGGTTGATGGGAACTTAACTAGCACTAATCAAACCATTTATATTTATTATGGAAACTCTGCTGCAACTAATGTAAGCAACGGTACAAAAACATTCATGTTCTTCGATCACTTTGAGGGTAGTAGTCTAGATACAAATTATTGGAACGTTACAGTTGGACCAACACCAACAGTTGCAAGTTCGGAAGTTCAATTAGGAGAAGGATTAGTGGACGCATATAATTACATAGGAACTAAAAATCTTGATGGGGTTACAAGTGGTAAAGAAGTACGAGCCAAATTAAGAATTGTCCAAGTTTCTACAAGCCATGGTACACAAACATACTCTCTAGGATGTGGAAACAGTGGTGATGCTTATTATAATTCGGCTGGCTGGTATTATGGTTATGGTATCTATATGTCACTTAATGGTAATGGCGACTTTGGTTCTGCAACAAACCCATCAGTTGGTAATTACACATCTTATTTTAGAGTGCAAAGTGACCGAGATAAATTCCATGCAGAAGGTCCAGTTACCGTTGACCGTGAAAAAACCGGAAGCCCAACATTTCAATCTAATAAGATTGGATTAAGTACGGGCTGGGATGGGAAAGTTTATTTCGATTGGGTTTTTGAAAGGAAATTTGTTAGTCTAGAGCCAGCACACAGTATATGGGGAAGCGAAGAAACTCAAGGCTGGGCGAATGATACTTGGCAATCGATGACAGGAACATCATCTTGGTCTAACGTGACTAAGGTCGTCAACTCAACAGCAGGAGCAAACATAGCATGGTGTGTCTATGCCAACGATACATCAAACAATTGGAACGGAACTTCTTGTCAAACTCCATTCAGTTATACGACAACTTATCCTCGGCTCTTAGTCACTTTATCTACCCCAAGCCCATCTACTTGTACAGCATCAAACCCTTGCAAATGGACTCAAAACAACACTTATTCTGTTCAAGCGAGTGTTGAATGTTTGAATGGACCGTGTGGTAATGTCAACGGAACTGTTAGATACAACGCCTCTTCTGCCAATCCCGATACTGCTATTAATACAACAGTAGGAGCAACACCTTTCTACATCGTAAGTTCTTCAGGGGGAATAACTGGCCTAAATAGTACAGTAGTTACTGCTACTTCACTACATACTGGTTCTGCTTTTCAACGTAAAACCTTCTACGATGGCAATAAATTCTGGGTTTTTTATAATGATATCAACTCACAAACAATAAATTACTCTTACAGTTATGACGGCACAAGCTGGACTTCATCTGGGTTTATACCAAGATTTGATAATACTCTTTTTGATGTTTATAGGTTTGGAAATACAGTCGCTGTTGGTTTCAGCAATACATCGAAGAAATATTTTTTCATCAATGGAACGATAAGTGGGACTAGCATAACATGGAGTTCTATAAATACTATCACTTCGAACATCAACTGGGCTTTGCAAGCGATGTCGATAACAAGAAGCACTACAGGAGTTTGGTTTGCTGGTGTTGATTGGGATTCTGATGGTACTACTGCATGGAAATGGAGTGTTTTTAATTCAACTGACGGAATAACCTGGGTTTCCACTTACAACAGTTCAGCAACTGGAAGTGGGTATCAAGACACTACACGTGTTCTACCAACATCTAATGGTGGCATAATGTTTGTGTATAATACTTATTACTCCAGCAACATTTTCTGGGCGAATTATTCAACACAAACAGGTTGGACTAGTCAACAATCTCAAAATTTTGATTTTAAAATAAGCCAATATAAATTTGAAGGTATTTCATTAACTGTTGATAGTAGTGATACCGTTCATGTTCTATACCTCAACAGCAGCAATAACTTGTACTACAGGAGGTATAATGGTTCATGGTCAGATGCAACACAGATTGACACAGGCTTGACTCAAAGACGTGCTTCTCCGACTATATCTGTAGATAGCAGAAAAAACCTGTATGCTTTCTGGAACAAGACTAACATAATATACTATAAAAAATACGATGTTAATTCAGGCTGGGATAGTTCAGCATCCACACCATTCGGTACTTCATTCAATTCCCCTTTTGCAATAACTTCTGAATCTAATGCTAACGATAAAATTTCTGTAGTTTGGACAGAGGGGTATAATTTGACTACAGGCTTTGGGACATCAGTGAATCATAGTTATATTTCCAGTGGTTATTCAAACCCATCATCGTGTGGATTAATGTCTAATGGAGAGACTTGTACCTTAACTTGGGTTGTCAACGCGACTGGTAACATAAGCACGTACTGGAAGATTGATGTTAACTTCATTTCTTCCGAGTCTTCTGTATCATCAAACGCTACGAGCGCTGCTACAATAAAGATTGCTTCTCTTCCAAACATTCGAATCAATGGAATAGCTCTATACTATTACACTGGTGAAAGAGTAAACGGAAACGTGACAGTCATACCTGTTGAAAGCCCAGCTGATAAAGAAACTTCCACTGTTTCGAACGGAGAATGGTATACCAATTTTAATATGGATACTGGAAACTTGCAATATTTAACTGTGATAATAGACGATAATCAAAAACTTGGATACAATGAACTGAAACTAGACAACCCCGTTACTGTTAGCTTAAATTGTTCTGTTCAGAACATTTATCTCTCTGGATACTCCATTGATCTTAATTCTGGTAATGCAATAACTTCTGGTAGCGTGAGATTATCCATCTTGGATACTGATTACACTAACACAACAAATTTCACAGGAAATTGGAACATAAACCTTCATCTTTGTTTACCCTCTGGAAAGATATACACAATTCAAATCTTAGTTTCAGACAACACAGGCAAAAGAGGAGAAATACTGCAAAAATATCCTGCAAAATAGATTTAAGACCATTTTCTAAAAACAGAAATTATAAACATCTTGAAACATAAAAAAAATTATATGAAAAAAATCTTTATTCTCGCGGTTGGAATGATCTCCTTTTTATTCATACTTGCATCTCCGATTCAAGCTACACCAACATATTCAAACAACCAAACCAATTCTACTTCAGCAGGAAAACTAGTTTTGTTCAGTGTTAATTGGTCTGACGATACTGGTCTATCTGGATATATTTTTAAGTTTGACAACTGTACCGGAACATGGCAAGAAGATCCATGGCAAAGTTTTTCAGGTCAAACTTCCCCTCAATGGAGTAATGTAACTAAAGTCATTAACTCTACAGTAGGATGTACGATAAGATGGAATGTCACAGTCAATGATACGTCTAACAACTGGAATTCTACTGATATTCAAAGTTTTGTTACGACATGTGAAATCCCAATAAACAATCTTTATATAAATTATGATGTAACTCTTTGTCCTGGCACTTATAACATAAATGATACTGATAATAATGGAGTAATAATAATTAACGCACCAAATGTCGTATTAGAATGTAACAATACTATCTTGAATGGTACTGATTATGGAAAAGGTATTACGGTTAACGGGTTTAGTACATCTACATTAAAAGGATGTACAATAGAGAATTATTATAGCGGTGTTTACCTCTATAATAGCGACAACAATACAATCTCAAACAACACATTCACTTCAAACGAATATGCTGCTAATTATATTGAATATAGCGACAACAATACAATCTCAAACAACACATTCACTTCAAATAACTATGGCATACTACCGTATATGCATAGCGACAACAATACAATCTCAAACAACACATTCACTTCAAACAACTATGGCATATTCCTTGCTGGAACATTTTATGATGCATATTTTGGTAATACGATAAAAAATAACGAAATTCGTGATTCAACTACCTTCAATATTAATTATTATTATTGTGGCTTGTATGTTAATACACCAAATAACACAATTTCCTACAACAATTTTCAAAACAATTTTCAATCTGTTTATTTCTCAGAAGGTGCTAAAAATAACGCATTTTTTAACAATACAATAAATACTAGTTACTTTGGTTTAAAATTAGAATCTTCCGCTCAAAACATTATTTTTAACAATATTATAAGTAACAATATTCTAGACGTGTCTGACAGCTTAACAAACAATTATTCATACAACAGATTTCTATATAACGTTAAAACTAATATGTTGGTAATTTCAGGAGATAGGGAAAAAACGATAAACGATTTAGTAACCTTTAATATCTCTGTTTTCTATCCTAATAACACAGCATGTTCAAATTTTACTTATGATATAACAACAAGACCCAGTGAGCCTGTCACTGCTTCAAAAACAGGAAATCTTATAACAGGAAATTTTACTGTATCTAGATCGGGCATGTATTCGTTGATACCCCATATAACTTTTGATGAAAACAATGAAATAAAGACAAAATACATTTATCTCGTTAACGTGACGAATAAAACAACTCAATATTATTATAGATATATCGGTCCAACGCATTTTCAACCATCAGGTACTGACTCATCCTCATTATTGCTTACCTTACCTACTACTTCGGAGAGCGCCTTCTGTACCTATTGGGTACAACACGCTGTAGATGAAATTCCGTCAATACCATTTGGGGTTATTAGAAATATAACCATTTTTATAAGGTATAAAGCAGGCGGCACACCCATTTTGGCTATTCAAAGGTATGCTACCTATGATAATACAAATTATGATGACTTTAAAAACATCACTTCCAGTAGTGTATATACCAATACTACCAAAAATTTTACTGTAAATTGGACTATGGATTACGTAAAATCTTGGTATTGGTTTACTGTAAAATTAATAGGTGGCATGCCTTACTGGACGACAGATGCAACAAATCCATCATACGTTAATATAACTTACAATTATACCGATACGCCACAAATAAAATCGATTACCAATAAAGAGATAAATGTATTATCAGCAACCTCTCCTCCTTCTGATACGAATCAGGCTAACATAACTCTGGAAGGCGTTGGCAATACTAACATAACAGTTCAGATGCCTGACTCAGCATTAATATACAATATTTATTTTGATGATCAATTGTGCGATAACGCTAATTGCAATGTTTCCCAATCAAACGGAGAGATAAACTTATCCTTGTCATTGGGTTCAGAACATGAAATTTTCATATACAATGATACTAAAGCACCAACTTATTCCAACAATCAAACTAATACAACTATTGCAGGGCAGCCATGCAACTTCACTCTAGACTGGCAAGATAACGTTGGACTATCTGGTTACATCTTTTCTACAAACAATTCAGGGATTTGGACTAATGCCTCTCTCGTTAGTTTTTCTGGAACATCCAACACTGCATGGAATGTCACTGTTTTGAATTCAACTATAGGAACAGTAGTCGCATGGTACTTTTATGTCAATGATACATCAAACAACTGGAATGGGACTTCATGTGCCAATCCTTTTTCTTATACCACAACACCAGACAATACATCACCAACTTGGTCTAACAATAAAACAAGTCCAGTAAATCAGAATATGTATGGAAATGGAACAAGTCAATTTAATGTTACTTGGACAGATGAGACTGGTTTTAATACATGTCTTATAGAGCAGAATTTCACTACTGGAACTGCAACTATGTCTAATATATCTATGACTAAATCAGGTAATGAATGTTATTATAATTTGGATATGAAAATACCAAAAGTTGGAACTTATTTATGGAGAAGTTTTGGAAATGATACATCAAATAATTGGAATGTAACTGATACTTGGACTTATATCGTGAACATAAATACCTCGACTGTCAATTTCATGAATTTAACAATTAATGGAACAGAAAGTAACAAGGTGTATAACTTTCTGTCTGTGTCTAATGCTACAGGATGGAACACAGGTTTCAATGGACAAACAATAACGTTTACTCTCTATAAAAATGGAACATCAATAGGAACAGGAAATCCGCAATCGGAAGTGGTTCAATTAGGTGCAGGTTTTTACAATTATACCTACTATACTGCAGGGAATGAGAACTATACTTCTGGGACTAAGCAGTTTAATTTAACGATAAATGCTTCTTCACCGTCTTTATCTATAGCATCACTTACATCAGTAAATTATGGAACGTCTACTCAAACAGGCTGTGAAAAAGTGATAGGTGATTCATCTGGAGTGATAACTCTATTAAGAAATGGAACTCAGGTTGCTACTGGTTCTACAGCAACTATAAACGAGACATCTATTACGTTAGGAGCAGGAGTCTACAATTATACCTGTAATTATACTGCAACACAGAACTATACTTCGACTTATTTGTTGAATCAATATAGAACTGTAAATCAGGTTACTCCAAACGTGATAACGTATATAAATAATGTTTCGAGTAATTACACTGGGACTTATCCTTTTTCAATAGAAGTTCGTGGTAACTCAACAACAACTTTGACATCTCCAACGTTTAATCTGTATGTTTCTGGAAGGACTGCATCTGGAAATCCTGCAGTAATAACAGCGAATGAAGGAGGAGGAATTTATCCAGTTATTTATAACACTTCTGGTAATACGAACTATACGTCAGCATCAAATTCAACGTTGTATTTGATTGTAAACAATGCATCAAATGTGATGAACTTGTATTTCAGGAACACTACAGAATATCTAAATCAAAACATGAGTGTAATTTATCCACAATCGACTAATTTTACTGGTATTTGTTCAGGTGGTGGAACTTGTGGTATATTTTTGAATGATTCAACAACGACTCAAAATAACACCAATATAGTTCGTGGTGTTGGTGTTTACAAAATAACATTGAACAGTACAGGAAACCAAAACTACAGTTCAAACAGTACAAATTATTATGTTTTTGTTAATCAGAACCAGACAAATCCGATTAACATTTATTTCATAAATTCAACAGGAACTTATGCAAACCAAAACATAACTACAACTTACGGTTCAACCACAGCTAATGTAACAGCAATATATTCTCAATCAGGAACAGCTTATCTTAAAGAGGATAATGTTGATGTTGCAAACCCGAGAACAACTACTTTATCTCTCGGTCTACATAATTATAGTGGAAACATAACAGATAATACAAACTATACTTCTAATGCTACAGGTGCAACTTATTATATTACAGTTGTAGATAATACGCCACCGACTTACTCTTTAAACTCAACAAACTCAGCCTTAGCAGGAACTCCTATTCGTCATAATCTGAACTGGACTGATAATGTTGCTTTGTCGAGTTATATTTTCAGCTTCGATAACTGTACAGGAACTTTAGCAAACGATTCTGCTATTGCTTTTAGTGGAACATGGTCTAACGTGACAAAGACAATCAATTCAACAGTAGGTTGCACTATAAGATGGTGTGTTTATGCTAACGATACTTCAAACAACTGGAATGGGACTTCATGTGATAATCCATTTACCTTAATTACTTCTGACGGAACACCACCAATCATCACGATACAAAGCCCATTGAATCAAACATATTCTACCTCTTCAGTTTGGGTCAATGTTACTCTGAACGAAGCTGGTTCTTGGTGTGGTGTAAAAAATGATTCAAGTAGTGTCAATTATACCATGACAAACACTACAGGAAAATGGTGGTATCAATTCACTGGGTTGTCTCAAGGTATCCATAATGTCAGATTCTACTGCAACGATACTTCTGGTAACATGAATGGTTCTACACTGAACAACGTTTCGTTTACTGTAGATACTATACAACCCATCGTAACGATCCAGAGTCCTTTAAATACCACATATTCTCAAAAATGGGTTTGGGCAAACATTACATTGGATGAGACTGGATCAAAGTGTCTAGTCAGTTTGAATGGGACTGCAAACCAGACGCTGACAAACTCGACTGGTAATTATAACTTGAATTTATCCATTCCTTCAGAAGGTGGAAATAATGTCAGATTCTACTGCAACGATACTTCTGGTAACATGAATGGTTCTACATCAAACATGGTTTATTTCACTATCGACACTATACCACCAAATTATTCTAACAATGCAACTAACGGAACTGCTGCTGGAACTGCCGTCAATTTTACATTAGATTGGCAGGATAATTCAGAATTATCTGGTTATTATTTCAGCACGAACAACACAGGAACATGGGTAAATTCTTCATTCATTAGTTTTTCTGGTCAATCAAACACATCTTGGAATGTCACTGTCTTGAATTCAACATCAAATACATTATTACAATGGAAATTCTTTGCTAACGATACTTCAAACAATTGGAATGTTTCTGATATTTATAATTTAATCATGACCAGTCAAACTACTACTACGACTATTCCTGGAGGAGGAAATGGTAACGGCGGCGGTGGAGGCGGTGGCGGGAGTGGAAAAAAAACTACAACCACGACATCGTTAACATCATCAACGACTACTACGATACCGAATAAAAGGGGTAGAATAATCCATTCAATTATTAAAGAGATTGTTATTAGAACTGTGAGTGAAATAAAAGACTTGATTGAGAAGAATAAAGAGTTGAAACAAGGCTTACATCTAGCAATCGGTAAAGAAATATCTGAAGCAATAAAAGAATTATTTTCACAAAATACGCTTAAAATTCAGCATCAATTCAAAATCAACAGAACATTGATAATAGACCAAAATATGAATGAATCTGTTCTGAGTCTAAAGATAAACTACAATGGTAATAAGAGAATAAAGAATTTGATAGTCTACGACACAATTCCTAAGAATTTTGCAAACAGTTCTGATTCTATAGAAGTTTATACTGAAGCTGAAGTGTTTATTTTAAATAAAGATCCTGAGTATCTGTTTGTTTTTAAAAGTCTAAACCCAGAAGAAGAGAAGATCATTACTTATTCAGTCAGAGGAAAAATAAATGAAGACATTATAAACACCACTTCTACTCCGGTAATACTTGCTGAATCTTTAGAGTCTGTATCAGTACCACTGGCTATAACACTCACCTTTTCACATTATATAATTTTAACGATCATCATAATTATATTGACCATAATAGGTACATTCTGGATTATAAAAAAACGCAAGGAACGCAGTTTAGAAGATGAATGGGAAAAATTAAAGGAAAAATATCTCAAAGAACCTATCCAAGAATAAATTTAAGAAAATTTTGGTAAAAAAATAATTACTTTCCTTTTACACTCCAAATATTTTTTTCCATGTTGATATAATCTTTGAATTTGTCTTCAACAAATTTAGTTTCTTTTTCAATTTCTTTATGTCTTTTATCTAATTCTTGAGAAATTGGTAAATTGTTCTTAGTCAAATAATCGTATATTGCCTCAACTAGGGCATCAGTAGCGAGGACTGAACAATGTAATTTTATTTTTGGTAATTCTCCAAGAGATTTAGCAACATCCATTTTTGTTATTTTTAAAGCTTCTTCAATAGTTTTTCCTTTCGCTAGTTTAGTTATCATCGAAGAAGTGGCTATAGCTGCAACACAACCAAAAGTTTCAAACTTAACATCAGATATAATATATTGGTCCTTCTTATTCTTTTTAATTTTAATGTAAAGATACATTACATCGCCGCATACGACGTTCCCAACCTTACCGACACCGTCAGGGTTTTTAATTTTTCCCATGTTTATCGGGTTCTTAAAATGTTTCATGACTTCTTTTGAATATGATTCATTCATTTCCATCCCTTCTTAAAAGGAGAAATCTTTCTCAACTTTTCGACAACTTCTGGTAATATTTCTATCACATAATCTATGTCTTCTTTTGTCGTATATTTTCCCATCGTTAGTCTCAAAGAACCATGAGCCTGCTCAGGCTTTAACCCTATTGCCAATAAGACATGACTGGGCTCTAACGAATCTGATGAGCATGCTGAACCGGTTGAACCAGCTATACCGTTCATGTCCAAATGCACGACTAAAGATTCTCCTTCAATGTAAGCAAACCAGAAGCTGGCGTTATTTTGTAATCTTTTTGTTGGATGGCCGTTAAGATGAGAATCCTCAACCTTTAAAGTTTCTTTAATCAACCTGTCCCTTAATTTAGTTAATTTTATTTCATCTTGCTTCATTTCTTTTTTCTGGATTTCAGCTACAGTGGCAAACCCGACGATACCGGGAACGTTAACAGTAGAAGACCTCAGCCCAAACTCATGCCCCCCACCATGCAGCAAAGGTTCTATCTCTATGCCTTCTCTTATGTACAATGCTCCAACTCCCTTTGGGCCATAAACTTTGTGTGCGTTGCAAGTCAACAAATCTATATTCATCTTTTTCACGTCGATAGGGATCTTTCCAAAGCTCTGAGTGGCATCGGTGTGGAAGTAAACATCTTTTTCCCTGCATAATTTTCCGATTTCTTCTACAGGCTCTATCGTTCCTATTTCATTGTTTGCATGTATTATCGAGACTAAGACAGTGTCTTTTCTTATCGCTCTTTCTAACGTGTTCAAATCGATGAGACCTTGCTTGTCGACTGGTAAATAAGTAACTCCAACTCCTTGTCTCTCCAACCATTTTGCAGTTTCTATTATACAGTGATGCTCTACCGCGGACACGATTACATGTTTTCCTTTGTCTTTGTGAGCATAAACAATTCCTTTCAAAGCCATGTTGTCGGATTCTGTTGCACTACCAGTGAAAATTAAATCTTTGGGCCCAGCGTTCATCAAACTTGCAACTTTTTCTCTTGAATTTTCCAGTGCTTCTTTTGCTTCAGTTCCCCATGAATGTAAAGACATAGAATTCCCGAACTTCTTCAGAAAATATGGCTTCATCGCGTCTAAAACTCTTGGGTCGACGGGGGTCGTAGCAGAATAATCCATGTAAACTTTTCTCATAGGACCACTAAAATATAACAGTGTTATTATATATTTAAATTTAACTTACTAATAAAATATTATGAAGCCATTTTGTGAAGTTATAGTTTCATCGATATTACCAGCTATAAGGTCGATGATAACAAAAGAATTATTAACAACTTACAACTTGACTCAAAAAGAGGCTGCTGATATACTTGGTTTAACACAACCAGCCATTTCTCAGTATAAACGTGAGTCGAGAGGATTCAAAGTTAAACTTTTAGAGAGACAATCAAAAGTAATGTCGATGATAGACAGCCTAACAAAGGAGATAGTTTCTGGGAAATTAAAACCCAGAGACATTCAAATAAAATTTTGTAAAATCTGTAGAAGTGTTAGAGAAAGCAAAGCAATATGTCACCTACATGAAGAAATATATCCTTCCATCGCTCCTTGTATCAAATGTCCAGAACAATGTTAAGTTTTAGAAATCTCTGTCTTATTCTTTTTAATTATACTGTAAACAACTCCGCCAAAAATTCCCATGATGGGGCTCAATATCGTAAGTAACGCATAACCACTTAAAGCTATCAATATAGGAGTGATCTGAGTAAGGATGTTGAAGAACGGAAAATAATTTAAAATATCTTCTTCACTTATTCCCACTTCTTTTTGGTCTATTTGTTGGACTGCCCTGTCTTTATAATTGTCTAAACCCTGTTTTAACCCGTCATACATAGGTTTACATTGAGTCTTCACATCATCTGACATGACGTTGTATCTTTCATTCAAGCTATACTTGAAGCCTTCAGCTATGTCATTTATTTGTTTTTTTTGTGTATCTTTGATATCAGTAATGTTAGGTAAAAATTCCATCATCAATTCTTTGTTTGATTCTGACATTTCTTTTTCATAAGTTTGCATGTTTAATAATATTGTTAAAAAAATCCCAACGCATAAAAAAACACTCATCAAGCCTAGACGAGAAGTAACAACAGAATATCCTGTTGAAAAATTATTTTTCCTCGGCTCGAACGTCTTGTGTTCCCATAGGATTCCTAAGAATAATGAAGTAGAAATTATAAGGATTATTATAGAAAAGTTTGCAAGTAGAAATGCTAAAAAGATAAAAATTATTTGTGAAATTATTATCGTTCTTAAATCCATAGTTGAAAAGAAAAAAATGTAAACGATGAAACCACAGCTGATTAAAATCAAGAATAAAAGGACGATCCATAAAAGGTTTGTCCATATGTAGTTGAGAGTAAAAATAAAAGCAGATGAAAAGTCACTCTTACTCAATTCTTGGTAGAATGAAGTAAAAATATCATTCTGCATCACTATAACTTTTGACATTGTCAACGGGGAATAAGCAAGGAATATCGTCGCAAAAAAGAAAAACATTGCTGGTAGACAAGAAACTATTGCAGGCTTTGATTTGATTAACCTCACCCTCATGGTTTACTATTCTTTACTTTCTTGTGCCTTTTTCCATTTTTCTTTCAGTTTGTCGAATTGTCCAGTGATTATTGTCTTTTTATCTTCTTTTTTAGGTTGTGGAGAATATCCTTTTAGAGGTTTGAAACCACCAGATGTTGGCCAGAATAGATAACCGAGTACGATAGCCACAACCGCAACTACTGCTACGATAATCCATTTACCTAAACCCTTCC
The DNA here is from genome assembly GCA_964601485.1 of uncultured archaeon. Classification (GTDB taxonomy): domain Archaea; phylum Aenigmatarchaeota; class Aenigmatarchaeia; order CG10238-14; family CG10238-14; genus JASEGC01. Next base: position 31,299 of record CAZRNP010000001.1, on the reverse strand, counting down.
AATCTATGGGCCCAATCCCCTTACCTCCAATTGTACCCCCTGATAAAGCGGTCTTCGTTTGGTTCAACAAAGATTCTATGTCATCCAATAGGTCGTAAGCAGACCTGTAATCACTCTGGTTGTAGTAATTTGATGCTTGGTTGAACTTTTCTTTGAGTTGATTGAAAAGGTTTTTTGCTTCTGTGTTATTCTTGTTTTTAGTCTCGTTTAACTCTTTTTCTAAATCCTGTATTTCAGTTTGGTAATTAGACAAGTTGACGCTAATCTGTGATTGCAATTTTGCTCCAGGAATTATTTTTAGCGTGAAACTCTGGGTGGTACCACCGTATGAACTTTCAGCAAAGAATTTTCCTGAATAATCTTTAACAGTTTCATTCTCGAGTATCATGAAAGTTACGTTGTAAGTGTAACTTGATTTATTTGCTATAGTTACCTCACCCGATGGATAAATGCTATACCAAGTAGAATTGATAGTCATTATAGTTAACTTTACTTTTTGTGTTATGTTAGCGTGTATGTTCTTTACTGTCACTTTTTCTGTTTTATTTGCACCTTGTGCGACTGAAACTGTGGAAGGGTAAGATGTTATGTTTAGGTATTTAACAGCTGGAACAATTGTTGTTGTGGTTGTAGCAGTTTGATCATTACCATCTGATGATGATACCGTTGTTGTTGTTACATCTCCTTCTTCATCTTGAACGGTTAATGTGTTAATAGTTACGTTGTTTAAATTAGGTTCATTATACCATATCAAAACACCAGTGCATGAGCTATCTGATGAGACATTATTACCTAACACACTCCAAGCAAAATAACAGCTAGCACCATTAGCACCAAGACCTATGTTATAATATCTATTATTACTAGTATCTCTATTAAGACTACAATTGGTTCCACCACTTGATAATGGTGTTATAGTTGCATATGAACAACTAGCAAAACTAATATTACCGTTTGCTATTGAAGGTCCATAATTTGTTGCTGTAATATTGACATAAGTAGTAGCTCCTTCAGTTAGAAGAACACTACTTATTGTGTAACCTTGTGAACTGTTCAAATTAACTCCACTACTGCTAATCGTAATAGGCTTAAATTTCCCAATACCTTCCAAAATAGATATACTTGTATTATATCTGACTTTTATTGACATTTCATACCTACCGCCAGATTTGTTGGTTGGAACGGTTGCGTTTACACTGCAATAGTTGGGATCACAAAGACTGCTCGGCGTACCAGGTTGAACAGTTTGATTTATATTGGATAGATAAGTATTGTATGTAGTAACATTAGTTTCATTCATCCATGCAGTCGTGAAATTTTCTACATAAAGATCTCTTGTACCAACATCATCTGAGTCTGTTAATCTCGTTCCATTAATTAGATAAACATTCAAAAGATAAGTTACATTTTCAGCAGTAGTAGGTGTTCCAATCGAATTATCAGAATCAGCAGTAGTTACATTTGTGATTCTGACATCCAAAAGGTTAGTAAGATTAACCTCTAAACTTAGATTAAAATTTTTGTAAGGATAAGAAGAACTATTCAAAGTTGAATTAGTTGTGTTGAAGAAAATCCAACCTCTATAGATACCGGGATCATTACCTGTGAGAGTTGTGTCTATTGTAATAGAAATGTTGAATTTTCCGTTACTACCAGCATTAATCGGGTTTGGTAACCAATTATCTACTGTGAAAGTGATGTTACTATTGCTATCCTTAGTCAACGTATAATTCGATGTGTTGTTTGTATAATAAATCGGATAGCTTCCCGTATTATTGAAAGTTATGTTTAGAGTTAGAGCACTTGCTCCTAAACGATTAAACCCTGTATTGTCTGTTAATCTTATAGTAGCATTGTTTAGAGTGTTATTTATTATTAATGTTCCAGCGCTGACGTTGAATGATAATGGAAGTATAGTGTTCCAACCTTGTGAACTGTTGTATTTTATAAATCCTTCATATCTCCCATCCAGAATTTGTGTTTCTGGTATTGTTAAGTTCACACTTACATTATAACTATTGTTGGCACTTATGTTAAAGCTTGAACCATCAATATAACTACTATTAATCCAATTACTACTCACCCATACGTAAGCAGTAATGTTATAATAACTCAATGGAATAGTGGAGTTAGTTATGTTCTGAACGGTTATATTCCAAAACCCTTCATTTGTTGTGTTGAATGGACCAGTAAATACTATGAACTCTTCTCTGGTAGCGTTTGTAACGTTCGAAATGAGAAACTTATCAGTTGAGTTACCTATAGAATTTCCTGAACGATCTTTCAAATATAGATCCCAATTAGTTATATTTTTTCCTGGTTCATCAGTCCAATTTATTATTACTTTTATTTTTTGTGTGAAATTGGGAACAAAAAAGTCGGTGAATGACTTAGTAATATTAACTGAAGACCAAGTTTGTACATGATAGATTTCTGCATAGTCATAAACACTTGTTAAAACATTATCATCCATATTTTTAACAGTATAATTTGCTGAACTTGTAGCATTTGCATCTAAGTCTCCAAAGTTTAAAGAATTGACCTGATTGGATGGTGTTGATGTTTCAGTAAAATTCAAAGTGATAAAGTAGAGATATCCATCATAAATCGAGCTAACATTTCCATAAACTCTAATTTCCCAAATATCTGAAGTTGATGGTAAATCCATATGTAAGATCTGTTCACTAGCAGTACCTTTCTCTATAGATTTTCCTTTAATGGAGCCAGAACTGTTAAAAACAAAAATATCTATATCATTTGTTAATCCAGTCAAAGTCATTGTTAGAGCTGTTATGTTTTGTGTAAACTCGCCTGTTTTGTAATAATAGGAATGGTATTGATTACTAGATGACATAGTTCCTTTGAAAAACGCATAGTTAGTTGCATTGTTTAATGTGTTATTCAAAGAAATAGGAATGTTTATGGTTGTAGAAACTTTGACTTTGTCTGAGGAATTATCTATTCTACTTACTGTAAAATTACCGGAATATTTTCCTGGTGGGCAGTATGGGAAATATGACAGAATAAATTCTTCAATCGTGTCATTGCTCATAGTCTGTGTGTTATTTACATAACTGCCTGTTTGATTCTGAACTACAAAAATTAAACCTTCCCCACCATGAAAGCAATTATAGCTAGTATAATAAGTATCAGAAGAAGCTCTGCTTTTTTGAGAATAACTAGAAACAATTTCGGTTGTCAAATTATTGATGTTTATTTGAATAGAATCATTAAAAGATCCGATAGTTATATTGCTTGATGTCCAATTAAATGAAGTCATGTTAGTAACGTTGAAAAAATTGTAGGTACTATTCGATATACCTCCCAAAACAAAATTGGAGAAGAAAGGTATCAATAATAAAATCAAAAACAAAACTAAAACATTTAACCTATCCATTCTCTCACTACTATTTTTTAGTCAAACTAATAATAAAATCTATCGTTTATTAAAGAAAAAGCTATGGTGTCAACCTATTCCTATCTCTTGGGAACATGCAGCATTCTCTAATGTTCTTCATTCCTGTTATGGTCATGGTTATTCTTTCCAAGCCAAATGACCAACCAGCATGTGGGGGAGCGCCGTATCTGAAACAGTCTATGTAGTACTTGAAATCTTCAGGATTCATGCTAAACTTTTTTATTTGTTTTATCAGTAAATCTGGGATATGTACCCTTTGAGTTCCAGAAGCTATCTCTAGACCATTGTGAATCAGGTCAAAAGCACGACAAATCTTATTATCCTTTTCATTCGGCATCGTGTAGAAAGCCTTAACTACAGTTGGCCAATCCTTCATGAAGAAAGTATCTCCGAATATCTTTGATAATTTTTCTTCTTGTAGCTTAGAAAAATCGTCGCCCCATTCTATTTCTTCACCCTGTTTTTTTAATGCTTCTACAGCTTCTGTATAGGTTATTCTTTTTAAAGGCAACTTTGGTATTTTTATCTCTCTGCTCAACAACTTCAATTCTTTTTTACAATTCTTTTGAACAGACTTCAAGATATGAACAAAAACATTCTCCAAAACTTCCATCGCATCTTCTTCTGATTTGATGAATGCCATCTCTATATCTAACTGTCTAATCTCATTCAAATGAGTAGGTTTATTGAATTTTTCAGCCCTCCATACAGGAGTCGTCATGAAGACTTTTCCTAAAGAAATAGCACACATCTGTTTGTACAACTGAGGGCTTTGTGCTAGGTATGCTTCTTTCTCAAAGTAAGGAATCTTGAACAAGTCTGCTCCACCCTCACTAGCTGATGCTATGATACAAGGTGGCTGTATCTCGAAAAATCCTTCTTTAATCAGATATTCTCTGAACGATCTCAGTATTTCATTCTGTATTTTGAATATGGCAAGAGTCTTTTCTGTCCTAAAATCTAAGAACCTCCAGTCGAGTCTTGTCTCTAATTCTGCTGGCGTCTTTTCACTCGGCTCCAAGGGTAATGGGGTTTCTGCAAGGTTAACGATTTCTATTTCTTTTGGTATTATCTCTTTACCATCAGGTGCTTGTTTATTTTCCTTTAAATCCCCTATAACTGTCAAAGCAGATTGTCTTGTTATTTTATCGACTTTATCAAAAAGTTCTTTAGGGATTATTTTTTTAGGTAGAGTTATTTGTATATCTCCAGAAATAGTATGGAGTTTAATGAATTTTATACCGCCTAAGTCTCTTATTTCTTCCGCGAAGCCGTTGATTTGCATAATTATCTATTCCATTCAATCGTTATAAATTTATGAGTTAAAAATAAATTAGCCTAAAACTGATGAACGATTTGAGTATACTCAAAATGAAATAATTTAGAACAAAAATCTATCTGATTGTGAGTTGATTATTTAATAAATAAAAAGTTGGATTTACAAATGTACCATATGGCAAAAATTAAAAGATTGTACAGGTCTGGAAAGGAGAAAATTTTAGCTGGGGTTTGCGGTGGAATAGCTGAATATTTTAACGTTGATCCGACTATTATTAGATTGCTTTGGGTTTTGTTCGTACTGGGTTTTGGTACGGGCATACTGGCATACATAATAGCTTGGATTATAATACCAAGGAATCCGAATCATAAATGGTAATTATGATTAGTGACTCTGGTTTAATTTTTCTTTTTCCAGAACAAAAATCTATCTAATTTTAAAGATTTAAATTTATCAAAAATATATGAATTTAAGGTCAACACCTTAAATCCGATGAAGATTGATGGGCGACTTGATAAAAGATGAAGAAAGCCTTAAAAACAGAGGAGAGGAAATCTATTCTAACATGTATTTAGCAACATCGTCTATAGTTGAAACCCCTTTAGTTTCCATCTTCCATTCAGTCTATCACTTTTGGCAGTTTCATTAATTGAGTGAACAAAAATAAAGTTTATTATTTAACGCCCTGGGGGGGATTTGAACCCCCGACCTTCACCTTTCCTCCGCGAGGTGCATGCATATCATTATGCTTAGCATTCAATCGGACATCTCCTCATCATCGTTAGGGGGGTGCTATTCTGTCCAAACTGAACTACCAGGGCTTTATTCCATTTATAATTAGAATTAAGAGTTAAAAAATAACTTTTTATACCTCACAAAATTATTATAAATTATGGCTAGAAGGAAGAAAGAAAGAAACGTATTGATGACAGTGGTAGCAATAATAATCCTCGCAATAATATCTTTAATTTTTATATCCGTTGATAATAAACCTTATTGTGGTAATGGAAAATGTGATACAGAAGAGGCTTGCAATTCATGTTCACAAGACTGTGGTCCGTGTCCAACAACTACGACTACGGTTAAAATAACTACAACAACTCTTACAACAACTACAATTTCTATTACAACTACTACTGTTTTACCTAATGTTACTACTACTAAGATACCCGACAGTTGTAGTGACTCAGATGGCGGTGTAAAATACAATGTTAAAGGTACTGTATCAGGATATTACCTTGGTAAGCCTTACAGTCATACAGACTCTTGTACTGGTGATTTGTTAACAGAATATTTCTGTTCTGCTTATTATGGCCGTAAATACTATAACTGTGTGTATACTGGTAAAAAATGTGTTGATGGGGCATGCGTTTAGAATTATTCTATTTGATTTAAATCTCTCAAACTAATATTAATTATGGACCCAAGAGATTTGACAGAAAAAATTGTTAAAATACTAGAAAAAACTTATTATGGAGACGTTAGGTTCGAGATAGGTAATGCTCTGAGTCTCGGTAAGAACAAAGTTGAGGAAAATATAAGAACAGCATCTTCTGTTGGTCTTTGTATCCGTGCATTCTCTGATAACAAATGGTATTATTTGGGCTTTAATGAATTTGACGAAGAAAAGATTTTAGACGAAACTAAAAAGTTAGTAAGAAGGGTTGGTAATAAACCTTCGAAATTAGTAATACAAGATTCTTGGGAAGTTGATAAAGAAATAAAAGTTAAGAAAAAGCCAGAAGAGGTCAGCTTAGAAGAAAAAATTAAGACAGTTAGGAATACATTTCGACAATTAATGAAAAACAAGATAATTATAAACGCATCAGTCGTGTTGGCTCATGCAAATAACGAAACAATATTCATGAACACAGAAGGTTCAACCCTTAGACAAGTCCTGCCATTCTTCAGGTTTTCAATATCAGCAATAGCAAAAGAAGAAAATAGAATTGAATATGATTATTACATTTTACAGAAACAAGGTGGTTATGAACTTTTCACATCCTTAGATTTGGATCAAGAGATTAGCAATGTCATTAACGGTTCAATCGATATGTTGAAAGCAAAAGTTCTGAAAGGAGGTATACATGACATTATCGTCGATCCAGATGTATCTGGCGTTATAGCTCATGAGAGTTTTGGTCATGGCTGTGAAGCAGATCAAGTCTTAAGGGACAGATCATACCTTGCTAAACTTTTAGGAAAAAAAATCGTTTCTGAATTAGTTTCTCTTCATGACAATAGTGCTTTAGCGGGAGAAAGAGGATATTTCCTTTTCGATGATGAGGGAATAAAGTCTAGCGATACTTTAATAGTCAAAAATGGTGTATTGAATCATTTCTTACACGACAGACAATCTGCTACATTCATGAATTCTAACGTGACTGGCAATGCAAGAGCTCAGGATTTCTCGAGAAAAGTTTTTGTTCGTATGAGTAACACTTACATAGAGCCAGGTGACTGGAAGCATGATGAGTTGATTGAAGATACTGATAAAGGATTTTATTTGATTAAAGCATCAACAGGAATGGAAGACCCTATCGGTGGCAATTTACAGATTGCTACACAAAAAGTTAGAGAGATAAAAAATGGGGAACTGGGTCAACTGTACAAGGGAGTTGGTATATCTGGAAAAGTCTTAGAATTTTTGAACAATGTGGATGCTGTTACTGATGACTTCGAGATGAGGGGTTCTGGTTGTGGAAAAGGACACGAGGATTATGTTCCAGTTAGTTCAGGCGGACCGTACATGAGAGTGAGGAAGGCGATAATCGGATGAGAGAATTTATACTGAAAGAATTGGAAAAAAATGCAGAAGAGTACGAGGTTTATCTGCAAAAAACTGAAATCAATGAAATACATCTACAAAAAAATAAAATAAGTTTTATTGATAAGACGATTGATAGCGGTTATGGTGTTCGTGTTCATGAAAACGGAATGGGTTTCAGTTCTAGCAACATCTTTTCACCTATTGAAATAAGACAAACGATAAAAAATGCGTTGAAAAGTTCTGAGATGACTCAAAAAGTTGAATTTACATTTCCTTCAAAACAACCATTCAAAGAAGTAGAAAACATTGATAAAAAAATAAAAAATAATGGGGATGAAGCTGTTAGAGATTATACGAGTCAAATTTTGGGTTCAATCCCAAAAGATGTTATGATATCGTTTGGAAAAATTAGGACTTATGATAGCCGGATAGAGATAGTTAATTCTGAAGGTTTAGACTTGTCAAGAGAAGAAACAAATTTCATGCTTGAATTATCGATCGTGCTTGAAAAAAATGGGAAAAAAGTTGAGTTCTGGCCACACGAATACAGAAGAAGAATCGACGATTTACCGGTTTCAACATTTAAAGAATGGATAAAAATTGCTAGGGATCAGTTCATAGCAGAAGAACCAAGAACAGAAACAACGACTGTGATTTTTTCACCTACATCCGTTTTAGATGGTTTAGGTTCTGTAATTGATCCACACTCGACTGGTTCTGCAAAAGTCAATGAGATATCCAAATTTTCTCCTGGGGATAAAGTTGCTTCGGATAGTTTGACGATTATTAGTGATGGTTTGTATCCTTACGGCCTGATGACGAGTGAGTTTGATGATGAAGGTGTTCCACAAAGAAAGAATGTCCTGATTGAAAGAGGTGTTTTCAAGGATTACATCTATGATAAATTCTATGCGATAAAAGATGGAACTAAATCCACAGGCAATGGTTTAAGACAGGATGATACATTTTTTGTTTTTGATGGGAAGTATGGAAGTACGCCTATCAACAGAACGTCCAACTTTTTTGTTAAACCTGGGAATAAAACTTTAGAACAACTGATAGAAGAAGTTAGACATGGAATACTTGTCGATCATTTCAGTTGGCTCACTCCTGATGGCACTACTGGCGATTTTTCTTCTGAGGTTAGAGTCGGCTATTATATTGAAAATGGAGAGTTAACCAAGCCGATAAAAGGAGGATTAGTTGCTGGAAATATACTCGATATGATAAAAAATATCTCTGGAGTTTCTAATCGATCTGTAATTACTTCTGGTGGGAGTGTTCTAGCTGGCATATGTCCTTACATACGGTTTGAGAACGTGCAAGTTGCTGGAAAATAATTTCTTTATAAATTAAATAATAATTATGAGACAAAGTGGAATATCTACTATAATATCAACTATTCTTTTGGTTGTTATAACAATAAGTCTAACTGGAACTGCCTATCTGTTTGTTTTTGGTGGACTCACATCTAGAATATCTTCTGTGTTCAGTATTATAGATGCTTATGAAGACATGATAACAGTTAGGAATGATGGGACTGCTGCAATAACTTCATTTAACGTTATTAATCTGGATGACAAGCCTATAGATTATTTGATTGTCTCAAATGATCCTTCATTAGTTGGTTATTGGAAGTTCGATGATGGAATTGGAAGTAATACTGTAGATAATAGTGGAAAAGGAAATAATGGTGTTTTTAATGGAGAAAACTTTAATGATGGTACAATTTTTGAAGCTACTAGAATTAATGGAAAATATGGAATGGGCTTACAATTTGATGGAATTAATGACTATGTAAATGTTCCAGCAAATACTCAATTTGATTCAGGCGAACAAACAGTAGAGTTATGGTTTTATGTAAATGATTTGTCAACAAGAGGTCAAGGTTTAATAGGAAAAGATATAAGTGGTGGTAATAATTGGATTCTTTATAGAAATTCAGGCGACTCGGCAGGAAGTTTGTATTGGCTTATTTATTACACTAACACTATCGGTGACACAAGTTATGTCATAACAGATATATCTCCCCCACTATCAGTTTGGACACATACAGCATTTGTATTCAATAGCACAGGGTATTGGAAAAGTTATAGGAACGGTACACTTTTAAATTCTGGTCAAGCAGCAAGTTTTTCTTCATGGAAAAAAACAACAACAGCACTCAGAACTGGGAGTATTTCAGGTTATGTTTTTGCAGGAAATGTTGATGAAGTTCGTATATATAATAGAAGTTTATCTCAAGAAGAAATTCAAGCTGATATGCAGAGTTCTACGTCAATAGCAAGGACAGTAGCGTCTTATAGTTTTGAAGAATCATATCAATATGCAAATGATACTCATATTTGGGTTAAGGGAAAATATGTAGAAGCTTTGAATTTTGATGGAATAGATGATTATGTTAATGTGTCAGATAATCCTTCTTTACGGCTTACGGTTTTCACGATAGAAATGTGGCTTAAAAGTAATTTAGATGTGGGTTCAAAAACTAGTCAAGCTATAGGAATGCCTGCAGAATCTTATGGAGATAACTACGTTTTCTCTTGGGGACATAGCGATCCTAATTATCAAAAATCATGGGCTTTTAGAGATACTATGGGATCTTGGCATGGTTGTATATATAAAACAGCTCTTCAGAAAGATGTTTGGTATCATCTTGTTACCACTTATGATGGAAACATTCTTAAAATATACCTTAACGGTAATTTAGATAATAGCACACAATTATCGGGTATTACACCAGAAACAACTTCACTTGGAAATTTACATATGTCTCGTTCTAATGTTCCATTTAACGGCACTATCGATGAAGTTCGTATTTACAACCGAGCCTTATCAGCAGAAGAAATAAAGGCAGAATACAACATGGGAGGAATAATAAAACCAGGTCAATCAGCAACAATCAAACTTTATCCTTCCACTCCTTTATCAAAAGGGTTTCACAAAATAACGATTTGTACTTCTAACATGTGTAACACGGGAAATATAAACATTGTTTAGGTTTAAAGAACTTCTTATCCATGAATTGTATTCCACAATAAAATTCAATTTTCTGTTTAACAGAAGATAACTAAAAATATCTTCATTTACAATATTAAATGAGTGATTTTGTTGATTTCTATTAAAAAAATAATTGCTTCTGTGATTATTGTTTTCTTGACTTTAATTCTGTTTTTTATCGTATTTGGAAAACCTAGACACACAGGGGAAATTGTTAAAAACATAGAAACTACAACCATGACTACGATTGAAACAACAATTTTAACCACTAAAACTACTACAACAACCACAACCATTCCAAAAACAACTTTAACTACAACAGAACAATCAACAGGTATCCCTGTTCAATCAGAGACAAATTCAGATTGTGAAGCATTGAGTTGTCCTCCAGGAACGATGTTCGTCGGTAGCAAGACTTCGAAAAAATATCATAATTGCGACTGTACTTGGGCTAAAAAAATCAGTCAACAGAACTTAGCCTGCTTCAAAAACATAGAAGAAGCCGAAAACAGTGGTTATATTCCTTGTAAAGTTTGTAAACCCCAGTAGTAAGGATTAAAAACGAGAAAATCTAAATATAGTTTATGTTGATAGGAACAGGGGTTGAATTTCAACCAGTTATTTTTTTAGCAACATTCTCGATTACTCAATTGATTAGCATAAAATTCCCTGAAATGAAGTTCTTTTTGTTTAGAAAGAGTAAAAGAATGAGGTTACACCATACCTTTACCGGCGGTTTGTTAGCATTGGCAGCAACTTTAGGTGGATATTCATTGTTGTTCAACATAGGCTTGGGCGGAATGCTTCAAGACATTTTCAACCATTCTATTAAGATTCTTAGAAAACGCTTCAATTTTTAAGTTCTCTTAATCCAAAATAGAGTTTATGAGAATAATATCTAATAAGAAGTTAGAAGAATTCAAGAAAAAACTAGGAGAAAAGAAATTAGATTCAGCGCTATTCTTGACTTCTGAGCCGATACATGACGTTAACATAGAATACTTCACTGGTTTTCAACAGACTCGATTTTTCTCTTTCAGTTGTTTGCTAATGGTAAAAGATAAATGGATTCTGATTGTTTCACCGTTGACTTACGATCAAGCTTTGAAAGATGCAGAAGTTGATGAGATAATAAACTTAGAACATTATGATCATAGCCTAACAAAGGTGTTAAAAGAGAAATTAAAGAAAGTTAAATCAATCGGTATAATCGAAGAAATTTTTCCTTATAAAATTTACAGAAAATTCAAGCATGTTAAGTTTCAAGACATCAGCGACATCATGCTTTACATAAGAAGTGTTAAAGAAACAAAAGAGGTTGAAAGAATCAAGAGAGCATGTGGAATAGCAAACCATGGAATAAAAATCATAGAAAAAAAATTATCGAAAAAAATGACAGAAAAAGAATTAGCATTAATCCTAGAACAAGAGTTGATAAGGAAAGGTGCAGATGAATTAGCTTTCCCTTCAATCGTGTCTTCAGGTAAAAGGTCTGCTTACATTCATCCTAGTCCTTCTTCCTCTGGTCAAAAAATACAAGATGGTTTAGGCCTAGTTGATTTTGGCGTCAGGTATAAGGGGTATTGCTCTGACATAACTGTCCCGTTCACTCTTGGAAAACTCTCTTCAAAACAGAAAAAAATCGTTCAAACAGTTGAAGAAGCTCATAAAAAAGCTGTTGAGATTATAAAAGTAGGTATACCGACTTGGAAGGTTCATGATTCTGTAGAAAATTTCATAAAAAAGAGGGGGTTTAAGTTCAAACATTCTCTCGGCCATGGTTTGGGTCTAGAACTGCATGATTCTCCTTCACTCTCGCCAAAACCAAGAGATAAAAAAACATTGAAAGGATGGGAAGAGGTTAAAATAAAAGAAAACATGGTTTTCACTATAGAGCCAGGCGTCTATGAACCAGGGATAGGTGGATGTAGGTTAGAGAACGATATTTTAATGATGGATAAAAAAGCGAAAAGCTTAACTTCATCAAGGTTAATTATAGTTTGATTAACTCGGGGGTGGTTTGTTTGAAAAAGAAGAAAGTTCTTATTCTAGGCGCTGCTGGGATGGATTTCCACGTTTTTAACACAGTTTTTAGGGATAATGATGAATGCGATGTCGTTGGTTTCACGATGGCTGGTGAACAGAACCTAGGGACGGTGGAAACAGGAGAAAGAAAATATCCCCCAGAGTTAGCAGGAAAACTGTACCCTAATGGTATACCAATCTACCCAGAAACAGACATGGAAAAAATCATAAAAGAAAAAGAGATAGATAATGTTGTCTTAGCATACTCTGACCTTGCTCATAATTATGTGATGCACCTAGGGTCAAGGGCATTGGCTGCTGGTGCTAACTTCAAGATAATCGGGACAAAAAAAGTGATGCTTAAATCAAAAAAACCAATCATAGCTGTTTGTGCCGTCAGAACTGGTTCTGGAAAGAGTCAAACTTCTCAAAAAGTGTGTCAAATCCTTAATGAAATGGGAATAAAATTTGTAGCTGTAAGAGAACCGATGCCTTACGGTGATTTAGTCGAACAGACGGCCATGAGGTTTGCAACGTATGAAGACTTAAACAAACATAAATGCACGATTGAAGAAAGAGAAGAATACGAGGCTTATGTTGAAAAGGGTTTTGTTATATACTCAGGCGTGGATTATGGCGTTATTCTAAAAGAAGCGGAGAAAGAAGCTGATGTGATTGTCTGGGATGGCGGGAACAATGAGATATCTTTCTATGTACCTGACCTTCAGATTGTCGTTGCCGATCCGTTGAGACCTGGTCATGAGATTAGCTATCATCCAGGTGAAGTAAATGCGAGAATAGCAGACGTTCTCATAATAAACAAAGTAAACTCTGCAAAGAGAGAAGATGTTGAAACAGTGAAGAAGAATTTAAAAGAGATAAACCCAAAGGCTATTATAATTGAAGCTAATTCTGTTGTGACTACAGAGAGACCAGAGATAATAAAAGGTAAGAAAGTTCTAGTCGTTGAAGACGGACCGACTTTGACGCACGGTGGTACTTCTTACGGTGCTGGTGTTGTAGCAGCAAAACAACTCGGTTGCGAGATTATAGACCCGAGACCGTATGCTGTCGGTTCGATAAAAGAAACTTATAAGAAATTTCCGAACTTAGGTAAAGTCTTACCAGCGATGGGTTACAACGATGAGCAGATGAAAGAACTGGAAGATACGATTAACAAGGCTAAATGCGATGCAGTTTTAGTCGGTACACCGTTTGATTTGGCCAGGTTGCTAAAGATTAACAAACCTTCTGTCAGGGTTAGATACAAGATTGAAGAAATAGGAAAACCTGATTTAAAAGAAATTATAACAGATTTTCTGAAGAAGCATGAATTGAAGTGATGATTATACTTGGATCGGTTTTTCTAATTTCATTCTTTTAGAAACTTTTTCTTCAGTTTCAGCATCTTTAATCGATTCTAACATTAATTTTTTATCTATTTCAATCAATTTTTGAACAATCGGATTTTCTAAGTTTATCTTATACGTATCTGATTTTCCAACTTTTCTCGTTTTTATTACCAAACCCTTCTTTATCAATTGGTTGAAAAATCCTTCTAATGTATTCCAAGATACGTCAGAATATCTTGCTATGTCCTTCTTAGAGTAATCGAATATTTCATTCTCTATCAAAAAGTCTATAACTCTTATTCGAGGGTTATTTTGAAATAGTTCTACAAGGTCCGATTTTCTTAATTTTGAAGTTTTAATATTAACTATATCTTGCTCGTCTATTTTCTTTCTTCTTTTTAATTCCTCTAAAGTAATAAGTTCTTCTTTATTTTTGGAAATAAGGAAAAATAATATTTTATCGCCAAATTTTTCTAACTGAGCGACCCTCCAAATATCTAATGAGAAATTTTTCTCCCTATATTTTACTTCAATGTAAAAATTTTTGCCATTTTTTTCTGCAGTTATGTCGTATGGTAAATATTTATGTTCAGTTGCCCAGTTTATGTTGCTAAACCCTAATACATTTAATCTTTTCATAGCATATTTTTCATATTTTTTTCCAATTTCTCGTCGGTTAATTCTTTGCATAAGTATCACTTAATAACCTTAATTTTTAAAACCTGCGCTGAAGCACCTGAACTTCTTATCTCATCCGCAAGCTCAATTAACAAATCAATTCTATTAGATGTCCAAATGGAATCCTGAATTTTTTCAGCATTAATTTTATTCAACCGTCTATGAATTTTTGATCTAAGTGGAGCCAACCTTCTTGGGATATCAAAAATTAAAGCTACTTTTTCTTTCATAGTATACGTATACGCTTTTTTTAATTTAAATTTTTCTGTGGTTAAAAATATATTTTAAGGTATACGTATACGCTTTGATACTAAAGGTATGCCACCTGAAATAAGAAAAGAAATCATGAAAGAGTTGGATAATATGGTTAGAGAAGGTTTAATCGTTAGGTTTCCACATGGTAATAAGAGAAAAATCCATTTGAATTTTCATAAAAAAGATGAAATTGAAGAAATTCTAATGAAACATTTATAAAAATGGGGTAGCCGTGATTTGAACACGGGATTACCAACACCCCAAGCTGGTGTCATAGACCAGGCTAGACCACTACCCCTTAGATATTATTAAGAAACTTTAATTTTTAATAAGAATTGTTTTTATAACATTAAAAATAGCCGTTAACCAAAATTACTGGAGATACAGTCGAAAATTTTCACTCGCCACGTAGTTATCCAGTAGTGTAATTATCACTTAGTGACAAAAGTATAGAAATGTTTAAAAATAGGTAAATTACTCATAAAAATATGCAAAAACCGAATTTTGAAGCTGCAAGAGAATATGCATTTGAATTACTGCAAAAATTACCATCAAATCTATTCTATCATGATATTCATCATACAAGAGATGACGTATTACCAGCTGCAGAAAGATTAGCAAAAATGGAAAGAGTTAAGGGTGAAGATTTGTTACTATTACGAACTGCCACAGTATATCATGATACTGGTTATCTAGAGCAATATGCAAAAAATGAACCTATAGGCGTTAGAATTGCATCTGAAACTTTACCACGTTTTGGATATTCTAAAGGCCAAATTTACAGAATTAGTAAAATAATTCTGGCAACACCATTACAATCAGTAGATGGTAAACTTATACAAAAACCTGATACGAGAGATATTTTACAAAAAATAATGTGTGATTCAGATTTGGATTCCCTCGGTAGAGAAGATTTCTTTGTTAAGAGTGAAAACTTAAGAAAAGAATTAAGAGAATATGGTATGCCAAAAACAGTTAAAGAATGGTATAAGGAACAACTTAGTTTTCTAGAAGCCCATTCGTATTTCACAAATGCAGCCAGATCAATAAGAGATAAAGGAAAACAAGAAAACATACAACAAATAAAAGAACTTTTAGAAAAACATAAAAAATCCGATTCGTGAAAAATTCCCTTGTTCTTTCCTTTAACTTTTATAATAAGAGAAAAAGAGGGAAAAAAAATATTTATTAATTGTAACTTAACTTTCTAATATGAGAAAAAAAGTTCTAGGTATAGACAAGAACATATTCCTTCTAGGCATCGTCAGTTTCCTTACAGACATCAGTTCTGAGATGATCTTTTCAATATTCTCGATATTCCTTACTGTAATTCTCGGGGCCTCTGTAATGTTGCTCGGGATGATTGAGGGTCTAGCTGATTTTTCTGCTTCGTCTTTAGATTATATCTCAGGTTTTATCTCAGACAAGACAGGAAAAAGAAAAAGGTTTGCCGCTTTAGGTTACGGTTTTTCAACAATCGCAAAATCAATACTTCTTTTTACCAATTCAGTGATTTTGGCAGGAGCATTCAGAGTTGTAGAAAGGCTGGGTAAATCTTTCAGAGGACCACCTAGGGATGCCTGGATATCATCGTTAACCACTGAATCCAACAGAGGAGTTTCATTCGGCGTTCACAAGACTCTTGATAAGTTAGGAGCTGTCCTTGGTCCATTCATAGCTTATTGGGTTTTGAGTAGTTTCGGTCAGACTGCGAGTTCATTCAAACTTTTATTCTGGATAGCCATAGTTCCTGCGATAGCTTCTGTTATACTTATTTCATTCATAAAAGACAGACCTGCAAAACCTAGTAAAAGAGAAAACATTTTCAAGGGTTACAAGGATATGACCAAAGGCTTTAAACATTACTTCTATGCAGCAGGTATATTCTCCTTAGCTTATTTCAGTTTTAGTTTCTTATTGTTGAAAGCTTATCATGTCGGTTTTGAGATAAAGGATGTAGTGCTATTGTATGCCCTCTTTAACGTTGCATTCGTCTTGGTCGCTGCTCCGATCGGAAAACTTGGGGATCGAGTAGGTAGAAGGAAGATAATCGCATTAGAGTACATCGTTTACTTCATAATGTGTCTAGGGTTTATATTTGCGACTTCAAAACTCCAAGTGATTTCATTATTCTGTCTGTTTGGAATCTTCTATGCGATAGACGAGAGTCAAAGCAAGGCATACATAACTGACTTAGAAAAAACAAGGAGGGCAACAGCAATAGGCGTTTACAACTTTGCAACTGGTGTGATATATCTCCCAGCTTCAGTGATAGCAGGATTCCTATGGAAGATAAACCCAAATTATGCGTTCATCTTTGCAGGGTTGATCTCTATAGCAGCTTTGATTTTCTTTATTTCAAGGAAAAGAATAAATGAGGATAAAGAATGAATCAGAAATGGAAGAGTATAGACAAACTTATCGAGTACTCCAAGGATGGAATACTGAGTAAGGTTTTGGTTAATACTGATAAAAGCAATATTACCTTGTTCTGTATGGCAAAAGGAACAGAAATATCAGAACACACATCGACAAAAGAAGGGTTTATTTTCGTTGTAGAAGGTAAGGGGACGTTTAATCTGGAAGGAGAAGACATCGTCATGTCATCTGGTGTGTTTATATTTATGCAAAAAAATGCAGTTCATTCGGTAAAGGCTAAAGAGAACATGGCTTTTATACTCTCATTATGCAGTTGATTTAACTTAAAATCTATATCTTCCTAGAAAACAAAAAATTTTATTATGCATGAGATCGTCGTCGGCAGAAGGAAAGAAGACCTGAAAGATTATGGGATAAAGTGTTCAGGTTACATAGGCAAACACATCGTCGGAGAAAGGGAAGAAGCCCATCTGACGAATCAAATCGTCCTGGATTTACTAAGGCCTCATGTCATGTTAATATGCGGCAAGAGAGGTACCGGGAAAAGCTATTCAGCGGGTGTAATCATGGAAGAGATTGCCTTATTACCAGAAGAATACAGGAAAAACTTGACAGCCGTCGTAATAGACACGATGGGTATTTACTGGAGCACTAAAATACCGAACGAACAACAAGTAGTCGAGTTGGATAAATGGGGATTGAAGCCGACAGGATTAAAAGATAGAGTTAAAGTCTACGTTCCATTTGAACAGAAAAAATCGTTTGAAGATGCGAACATCCCAGTAGACTTCGGGATTTCTATCGCTCCTCATGAATTCTCGGGTGAAGACTGGGCATTAGCCTTCAATCTACCGATGACAAACCCGATAGCAGTAGCCCTTCAGAGGACCGTGAACAAACTCAACGACAGAGGAGAAAAATTCCAGATAAACGACCTGATGTCAGAGATAACAGATGGAAGGTCTATAGACACTCAAACCAAATCGACTCTTGAAAACATGCTGTCAGTCGCATCCCAATGGGGCGTGTTCGGAGAAGAAGGGATAAAGATTGAAGAGATAATGAAGCCTGGTTTTGTAAACGTTTTCGACGTCTCCCGTCTCAGGGCAACAGAGGCATGGTCTGTCCGTAACTTGTTGGTTGCGTTGATAGCGAGAAAAATATACGAACAGAGAGTTTTAGCTAGAAAACAAGAAGAACTTGCAAAGATGGGTGAAATCGAGTTAAAAGATAGAAAACCGATGGTTTGGCTGTTTATAGATGAAGCACATCAATTCATTCCTTCTGACACTGTGACTGTGTCGACAAACCCGTTGTTAACGATAGTCAAGCAGGGGAGAGAGCCTGGTATATCCTTCATTCCTATGACCCAGATGCCGAATAAAGTACATCCTGATGTAATCTCACAGTGTGATATAGTTATTTCTCACAGGTTAACGTCACAAGATGATATGAAGGCTTTACATGCTGTGATGCAGACTTATCTGGCGGAAGACATGTGGAAGTACATTGATTCTTTACCCAAATGGTTGGGAACGGCAATAATACTGGATGATAATTCTGAAAGGATTTACACTGTTCAAATGAGACCAAGGTTATCATGGCATGCTGGTGAAGCAGCTATAGCGATTAATGTTTAGAATTTTAATTTCTGACTATCATTCCATTAAATTCTATTAGCTTCAAAAGGTTCTAAATTATACCCTAAATCCTTCTTTATTTTTGCAAATGCTTCACGGATAATTTGATTAAAACTTTGAAATCCGCGATAATTCTCCATAGTAAATCTCTGACCAACAACTTCTCCTGTATGTGGATTTCTACCAACTAATTTAAATCTTGCAGGTGTAACAAGTAAATGTCTATAATCTGGATTATTTTTAAAACTGTCTCTGATGGCTTCTTCATCTCCGGGAGAAAAATTACTTAAATAGTACTTTCCATATTTCGCGATTGTACCTTTGCTGTGTGTGTGAAAGTCGACGAATCTGTAGTCTGGATTTCTTTCTAAAAATGTGTTCACTACCATATTTCGTCTAATATCGCCTGGAACACAAAGAGGAGGTCCAGTACCTGTGATATACATGTAAGCAACATAGTCTTTTTCTGGTAGAGTTTTTAGAGGTGTATAAGTTAAACCTCTAGGATAAATGAGAGCACCCTTCGTCTCTTCCAAAAGGCTAGTTAAACCATGTAAATTTTTACCTATAACTTTGGGTACCACCAGTCTTCTAGTATCAAGTCCGACTATATGAATAGGCATTATTAACCACTTATCAGTTATATCATTAATATATAAAAAGATTTCTCCTTTTTATTTTATTATACGATTATTAAAAAAATTAAAAGAAGGTCATGAAAATCCTGTTTTTATTCGTGACGTTGCCACATAGTAAACATATCTCAGTCTTCGTTAAGCCATGAATAAACCTGTAATTCACATACCCATTACAGTATTTGCATAGCATCTTGAACACCAACTGATAATTCTCAAATAGCATATAAACAGATTTTGATGGAGTAAAGTTGTTATGAAAAAATAAAGATTGGATGCTAACCTATCCAAAACTTATGACAAGAATTCTAAGATTTATTATATAAAATAAAAAAAGAAAAAGGATTAGAGAAGAAGCAGTTTGAGACCGCTCTTTCCTATCTTTCCTTGTTCAATAAGCCTTTCTTTAACTTTCTCGTAAGCATCAGGGTGTATGTTCAGTAAAGTTGCCATCTTCATTATCTTTGGGTCGTAGACCATTCCTTTTACTTCTTTCTCCTTCTTTATCAAGCTAAATATTACATCTTCCATTATCACTTTAATTTTCACCTCTTTGATTTTCCCAAAAAAAAAGAAAAAGGGAGGGGGTGTTCATCCCTTTTAAGCATTATCTTATTATGTCGATACCGAGTGCTTGACTCATCTCTCTCAAGACTGGCTTTTCACAAGAGACAGGTCCTAGTATGTAAGGCGATTGTACTCCGGTTATGATCGATATAACTTGTACCTTTCCGTTGAACTCTGGTAAGATTCTTGCTCCCCATATTACTTGGGCAGATGGGTCTAGATATTGAGACACTGTTTGTCCGATTGCATTTACCTCGTCCAGCCTTAGGTCGTTGCCACCAGTTATGTGTATCAATGCACCCTTTGCTCCAGTATAGTCAACATCCAACAATGGATTAGTCAAAGCTTTTGTAACAGCATCCATAGCTCTGTCAGAACTGTTGCTCTCACCTACACCTAGAGCGGCTACACCACCAGCATGCATTATCGCTCTTACGTCTGCATAGTCTACGTTAACCAATGAAGGCAATGTAATCGTTTCGGTTATTCCCTTTACCATCGATGCGATCAGTTCATCTGCGAACGCGAATGCCTGTTGAATCGGTAAGTTACCAGCATACTTCAACAACCTATCGTTCTCTATCACGATGACTGTGTCTGTTACTCCTCTTAATCTTGCTAGACCGTCTTCTGCTTTTCCAATCCTCGCACCTTCAATCTTGAAGGGCATAGTTACAACTCCTATAACGATGGCGTTCATCGATTTTGCAATTTCTGCTACGACAGGAGCAGATCCAGTTCCTGTACCTCCACCTTCACCTGCGCAAACGAAGACTAAGTCAGCTCCTTCTAACGCTTCTTTAATTTCATTCCTCTCTTCTTCAGCAGCCTTTTTACCAATTTCTGGATAACCACCAGCACCTAGTCCTCTAGTAACATCCTTACCGAGAAGGATCTTCTTATCTGCTTTACCTACTGTCAAGGCCTTGGCGTCAGTATTTATCGAGATAGTGTTAGCGCCTTGAATTCCCATTTCATTTAATCTGGTTACTGTGTTTTGTCCAGCTCCACCACATCCAAACACTACGATCCTTGCCTTCTTAACCGAGAAACCAAACTCTTCCTCAGCCTGTTTGAAGTAATCGATATTTGTTTTCGTTACACCAGAATTGGTTTGTAACTTAAACCTATCAAAACATTCAGTCTCATTTCCAAAAGTTCTCTTCAATGCACTTTGCATTATAGTATCCATTTTTATTTCCTCCTATTTCATTAAACCTATATTTTGATTCGTCGATTTTTTTTTAAATCAGCGAATCGTAATTATTTATGAAGAAAAAGTTCGTTGAAGACTTTAAGAATTAAACCCACTTAACAGTACCCAAGACGAATTAGAATTAAACCCAATTATATTTTTCTTCTATTATATTTAAATGAATTAGTATACTTTGTAACCTATTTTTCTCTTGAATTTCTCATGGAGTAACCTTTATTTCTAGTGCACTTCCTATGGAAAATTTACTTAATTTCAGAACTTAAAACATTCATTAAAGGCTCCTTTGTGTTCAATTTAGTTGTTTCATACACTATGAAAGTCTCTGTCTTCTTAACAGCCGGTAGACTGTGTATTTTTTCCAACACATTCCTCAATTCTTCTCTGTCTTTAATCAAGACTTCTACGATAATGTCAAACCTTCCAAGAATATAATGAACTTGTGAAATTTCCTTAAACTTTTTTATCTGTTCATCACATTCCTCCCTGAACTTTGTCTGGGGTTCTGCTTCTATCAGGATATAGACCCTCATGTTGAGCCCGATGCTTTCAGGGTTCACGTCTATCGTGAAGTTTATACCTTTACTCCTGAATTCGTTAATCTTAGCATAAACACTCTGTCTAGTCATATGACATTTCTCCGCCAACCTGTTGATTTTTTGCCTACTATCTTCCATCAATTCCGTCATTAATAAGCGATCTTTTTCCTTTGTCATAATGTTAAATTTTTGGTATTAAAATATTTAAACTTTTTTACTTTATGTCATATAAATTTTCTATAAATAAACAAAATGATAATTTTTTTAAAAAAAATTTATCTTCATGTCCGTTCATAAGTTAGTTAAAAAAGTTTGGTGTTTTTTTGTTAGACAACTACACAACACGTGAAAAATCCCGAGTGAAAGTTAACAAGATTATCAACAAGAGTCAACTAGATAAACTCTTGAGTGGTATCATCCCTGAATTCCTAAAACCAGAAACCTACAGAGCAAAAGCCAACTTAAACGGCATAGGTGTTGAGCTCATCACGAACAACATCCATCAGTTTGAATTCTGGAGGGAGAACTGGTTACTTTCAGATGACGTACCTTCACGTGTATTCTTGTATTCACTTGATGGTGTTGATGGGACGGACCCAACAATCTATTATTGCCCAGAGAGGCGTACATCCATCTTCATTAACTACGATTATTACGGACAATGTAAGAGTAGGGGAACTTTAGGACCATCATCAGCCATACTATCAGAAGAGTTTGGTATACATTCCATCCACGGTGCTTGTACTGATATAAACGGTAAGGGTGTAGTGTTAATCGCTCCTACTGGCACTGGAAAGACAACACAATCTTTTAAGTTATTCTTACGTCCAGATGGCAGGATACTCGGTGATGATTGGGTCTACGTGAATTTCCAAGAAGGCAACCCTAAACCAGCCTTGATTGTCACACAACCAGAGAAGAGCTTGTACATGCGTACAGAGAACGAGAAAGATTTTCCATGGCTACGTCCTATCTTTGACAAATGTAAGTGTGAGAACATTGTTATCAGTAAAAAAGATTGTGAGAATCCTGTTTGTTTAGAAGAATGTAAGAAAGGGGAGAGAAAATGTGTGTTTGATGAAGGGAAGGAATGGTGTTATTATGCCTTTGGTAACTCCAGAGTAATGGTTCCACGTGAGAAACTGTTAGGACCAGAAAAAGTCATAGATAAAACAAGATTAAATCTGATTATCCTATTGGAGAGAGTGCCTGGAAACCCTGCAGAGATGATTTTAAAATCAGACGAAGCTATTGAAGTGTTGAGGAAGGGTGAATTGATGATAAGGCCTGGTGCAGGGCCAAAGGAGATGTGGGGAACGTTAGGGTCTGAAGCTTGGTACAATCCTTATCCTTATCAAATAGATCTGAATGAAAAACTGCAAGAACATTATTTTTCACTCTTGTTCTCGATGGTTCCTTGTATAAAGTTGAATACTGCTGCTCTGACGATTGAAGAGACACATAAAAGAATAATGAGAACGTTGAAGAAATGTGGTTAACTACTTTTTAGCAATCAATCTTTTAATATCATGATTTTCTCCTATTTCGAAAACAATATCAGCGTATTTGCTTTCACTCAGAGGTAAAATATACCTCCAAGTAGGAGGTGCCCAATAATCTAAGAATCTTTCCACTTCCTCATCAGTCATTCCCGTTCCTTTTTCATCCCTCAATTTTCTTTCCTGTAATCCCCTTCCTTCTCTTATTTGTTGTAAACTAACTTTCAATACCCACAAGTTATCACAAATGTCAAACCAAGAACGATATTTCTCTAGTGCTCGATTAATTATTTTACGGAATTTACCTTTTGGATCATCTCTTTTTTCAACCCTATCTATCAGTTCATTTCCAGTTGATTTATCTAACTCTTTCTCTTGTACAGGTCTACAACCTACCCAGCCACCTTCAAACAAGACTATATCTGCTCTATTTACTTTTTGCCATCTTTCTTTGGGTAATCTATCTCCAACTCCTTTCTTCAAACTCTTATCGAACACAGGTATTTCAACTGGTTTTTTATTTTTCAATTTTCTGAATGTATTTATGCCTAATTTTACGTTGTGTGTGCCGGGCGGACCTCTAGCCCAATAAAATGGCACACTCCTTTTCAATGTTTCTCTCTCTTCATAAGTCAGATAATAATCATCTATAGATACCGCAACTGCATCATATCCCCATTTCTTGAGCAATAACTTTAGTACTGCTACTAGAGTAGACTTCCCAGAACCCTGACCACCGTTTATCCCCAAAACATAGGCTTTATCTTCAGGAATCTTTCTTCTTTTATTAACTATCCATTCATCAGTAGGTATGTAAACATTCCAGAGACGCAAAGTTAAGTCTTCTGGTATTTTTAATCCGTTTATCCTTAAATCTTCGAATTCTCTCCATACATCAGCGAATAACTTTAACCTTTTATCCAAAACCTCATCAATGTTGCTTTTATTCACGCCATATACTTTTCTTTGTTCTTTGCTTTTGAGTAAGGCAGATTTCAAAATATTCCGTTCATTTTCATTAAGTTGACCATTTTTAACAGGTATTTCATAGAAAGGATCAACTTTTTTTAGAAGGTTTGTAAATATCTGACTTCTCAACCTTTCTCCGTTTTTAGTAAAACTATTCATATAGTCAGCCTCAAAAGTCTATAATACTTTAATATTAACTCCTAATAATTAAAACATGAAATTAAAGAATAAAATTGCAATCGTTACCGGTGCAGGCCAAGGTATAGGAAAAGGTATTGCATTAGCCCTAGCAAAAGAAGGGGCAAAAGTAGTAGTTTCTGATATATCAGAAAGGGTTAACGACGTCGTCAAAGAGATAGAAGCATTAGGCTCACAAGCTTTAGCGATAAAGGCTGATGTCTCAAACAATCAACAGACAGAAGAAATGGCTAAAGAAACAATAAAAAAATTCGGTAGAATCGATATACTAGTGAACAACGCTGGTATATTTCCTTTTAAAAGTTTTTTAGAGATGAAAGAAGATGATTGGGATAAAGTCTTGAACATCAACCTAAAAGGTGTTTTCAATTGTACAAAAGCCGTAACTCCTACGATGGCCAAGCAAAAATACGGTAAGATAATAAACATAGCTTCTATAGCTGGTACGAGGGTTGGGTACGTTGGCCTAACTCATTATTGTGCATCCAAAGCTGGTATAGCTGGTTTAACGAAGGCATTAGCATTAGAATTGGCACCTTTTAAAATAAACGTTAATGCGATCGCACCTGGGGTAATAGATACACCTGGAGCAACGTCGGCAATGGATGAAGAAACTAGAAAAGGTTTTACAGGAACAGTGCCCTTGAAGAGGTTTGGCCTACCAGAAGATATAGCCAATCTAGTTGTTTTTCTAGCATCTGAAGAATCTAGTTATGTTACAGGAGAATGTATAGTCGTCGATGGTGGCTTAACGATTCAGTGAGTTTAAAAATAAAGGCTGATACCTATTCTTTCTTTTTCCATTCAGTCATATGACAAGTTCCACAGAAATAGCGATCTTTATGATCTGCCATGTAAGTTCCAGCCCCACACCTAGGACATGCCTTTTTCAATCTTTTTATTGAATTACCTTCCACCTTCAGTATATCCCACTGTTTGACTAATTTGTGTTTCACTTCTTCTCACCCTCCTTCTTTTCTTCTTTTGGTTTTTCTTTAGCCTTCTCTTCCTTAGGTTTCTCTTCTGGTTTAGTCTCTTCTTTCTTTTCAACGGGTTTTTCTTCCTTTGACCTCTCTTCTCTCTTCTTTTTCTTTTTTTCTGGTGGTTTCTCTTCCCAAACCCTTGCTTTAACTCTCGCTTTTGTAGCCCCAACTTCTGAGAAGATGTATATTGTCTCAACTTTCTCTGGGACAGACTTGAACATTTCTGCTATCGCTTTAGCCAATTCATCCTTCCTTGGGGTCGGTTGTTTATCATGATCTACTAATAACAGTAAATCAATTCTCTTCAAGAACGGGTTCTCTTTTTTTTCTAAAACATCTATTTTCATCTTCATCCCACGAACAAAGCATATTTTCCAGGGGTTGTTATACTCAGGTTCTTTGCTATCTCGCATTCATTTGGGTCGATTATTATAACTAACCCCTTCCAACTAGCTGAAAGGTCTTTTGACTTACAAACAACGCATTCCTTCTCCATCGTGAACCTTCTACAATTCCTGCAAACATATTGTCTCTTAACCATTATACCACTTCCTTATTATTAATCAAACTAAAGTTTAAAAAGATGAGCAAATGCCTCGGCAAAGCTTTTAAGTGTTTGACTAATCATTTCAATAGCACCTAATGGTATTAAAGGAACCTTTCTTCGGACTGTTAACGTTGTAAAAGCCTGTTCTCCAGAGTCTAAGAAATCCCCGTTCCCGTTCTTATCCACGCAAGCATAGTACCTGTATTCATTCTGAAAGTACCTGATTCCTATAGAAGGCAATGTTGCCTTAAATGAACAAGAACAACCCATGCCTTTTGATTCACAATTGCAAATCTTTGGCCCAGAACAGGAATCACGAGTTATTTGTATAATTTTACCGTAGCATGTTGTATCCGTTAAACCTGTTACAATAGCTTTAACTTCAGATTCGCCTTCGACAAGGTTTGGTGATAAAACTAATGAAGTCGAACCAGTACAATCAATGGCATTTATCGTGTATAGAGATATTAAGAATGTTATAAAAATGGTCAATAAGATTAATTTCTTCATGAATTACTATTGAAAAATTGAGAATAAAATGATTTCTTTTTAATCAAATGTATCCGAAGGGCGAGCGAGTTCATGCGAGCGAAGGTTACTGGAGACCTTGATTTTGACTTTCGAAGTTAGTTGAAATCAAGAAGGAGAAAATTTTCACGAGCCGAAACTTATTGTTTTTTATTTTGTGAATAAGCTTCCATCAATTTTAATAATTTTATATTTATAGACCTAGCTGTCGAAAAGTCTATATCTTCAAAAAGTTCCGATGTAACACAATTCTTACCTGAATATTCTTTTCCGAAACCTTTAAAGTATTTTCTTATACAAAATGTCTGTGCATCTGATCCTGGATAATGTACTCCAGGAATTATTTCAATTTGAGCTTTAACTTTAGGGTCAAACCCTTTGAATATGGGTTTTCCAGCTACTTTCTCTAATACTTTCGCTAAAGTAGGAGAAGGGTGATCTATTGACTGTTTAAGTTCATTAAGATAATTTTCTGTAACGAATAAATATGCTTGTTCTGCTTTGTACGCCATTCACATCACAAATTTTATTGTTATTGAATAATGAAGTAAAGTTTTTAAACTTTTCTATTCTGTAGTAACTATTTAGTAATGACGTATTTTGGATAATTACGTGGCGAGTGAAAATTTTCGACTGTGTCTCCAGTAATTTTGGCTAACGGAACTTTTTTAACGAAGTTCTTTTTAACGCAGTATAAAAAGAATTTGTGCGAAGCACCGAGCGACAGCGAAGCGTTAAAAAAGTGTTAGATGCCTCGAAGGAGGCTATTGACATGACTTCAATTCAACGACTGAGAGCGAACCGAAGGTGAAGAGTTCCGAGGCGAGCGCGGTTTTTTATAGAATTATAGATTGTTATTTATAATTTAGGTACAAGAATTTCTTTTATTGTTCCTAAATCTATATTAACGGCAACACTTAATACTGTTTCTCCACTGTTGTTTGGATCATGTATTCGAACTACAACAATTGAAGGATCGAAACCATAAATTTGCCAATTAGTACCAAAAGAACAACAAAATTTCAATATATCATTATTTATCATATAATCTTTTAGTGTTTGGTTATTCCAGACTATATTAAACGCTGTTGTAAATTTTGCTTTTGTTTCTTTATTTGGTATTAACACAAAATATACATCTTCATCGTATTTCGATTTTACTACATAAGTTTCATCGGGTTCATTACTCATTATAGAATTCCATTTGTTTATGAAATCTGAAATTAAATTATCTATACTAGAACTGGAACTTTTTACCATCTTGAAAACAAAATTATGATCAATAGTTGGAGATATTCGTTCCGTATCTACTAATATTATAGCTATAGATTTTTTATTTAATTGGCTCACACACTCTTTGATATGTGGAGGTAAACACGTATCCCAAATATCTGGATAATAACAAGTTTCTTTCGAGATATGTCCATGTCCTGTATATGTTAGTAAAACGTCATTTAGATTATTTCTCATTGATTGTATCTTTCCTTTAATTTCACTACAAAATAAATCATTAGAAATTGAATTTCCTAAATTACTAATCTTTATGTTATATTTATTTAACGTTGATTGAAAATTTGAAATGTTATAAGTATATACGGTTTCTTTAGCTCCTGTTTCACGCACAGCAATGTGACTTTCAATAGCAAATTCATAAATAGAACGTTTTGATGCAATAAAATCAATTAAATTTGTTGCTATTTCTTGTTCTTTTTCTGAACTATGACTTTCACCGAACTCAACTGATACATAATTATTGTCTTCTAATTTGGACTCAAGAAACGAATAAAAATCATTTAATGTCATTTTTTGCAATCCATGCATATCATTTAATAATTTGAATCTCTCCTCTAAAGAAAGATTATCAAGAGAAGCAAGTGTCCTAACTAAGGAAGAAGAACATTTTATATTATATTCACATAGTGAACCATAAGAACATACACAATCCCTGCAACAGTTTATTTGATCTTCTCCAATTTCACAAAATCCATCACTACAAACAGACGTAATTTCGATTGTTGTAGTAGTTTGTGGTAGCGTAGTAGATGTTGAAATTGTTGATGTTGTCGTACTGCTACTTGTGGTAGAAATTGTTGATATTATTGTAGTTGTTATGGTTGTTGTAGTAGTTGATGTCTTCATCTGAGTTACATAATAAGTTCCACCAACCATAATAGATGTGATAATTAGAATAACTATTATGGCAATAGATGATTGACCTTTCATATTTGTTATTTTTCTTTATGAATATAAAAAACCTATTGCGCGAGCCTCGGAATTGCATCTAACGGATCCTTTTATACGAAATTAATAATAACGAAGTTTATTTTAATTTGTGCGAAGCACCGAGCACCGCAAGGATGAGGAGCGCAAGCGTATAAAAGGTGTTGTACGCCCCGAACAAAACGAAGTGAAGTGAGGCGCGAATGCAATGAAGCGGTGTAACGCAGATTTTTCGCGAGTTGGAATTTAGGATTTTTTCTTACGCTTATCGTAAAACCAAACTATGAGACAAGAAACCAAATACCAAAATATTAAATCAACTATCAAGGCAGAATATATTACTCTATATCCTGGGCATCCTTCTGCAGAAACAGGTTTACAGCCAGGCAATTCATACAATGCTAATGGAAAACCATAGGCTGCTCTTGTGCATTCAGGGCAGTAAGTAGCATAATTAAAAACAGAAGTTAAAATTAGAAGGATGATAAAAATTATCACTTTCCATATAGTTGGTTTCAAAAATTCTTTCAACTTCATAATCTAATTTTGAAATTCACTATTAAAATACTTTATTTAAGAACGCGGTAACTACGCGAGGAGTGAAACGACGAGAAGATGGGCGAGCGAAAAATCGAGTAATATGGCGTACAACGGATCCTTTTATGCGAAATTAATAATAACGAAGTTTATTTTAATTTGTCGTTAGACCGAAGCCGAAGGCTGAAGCGTATAAAAGGGGTTAGATGCCTCGAAGGAGACAAAGTCATATGATTTCATTACTACGACTGAGAGCGAGTTCTGAAAGAACGAAGAGTTCCGTGGCGAGCGCCGATTTTTTTATTAATCGAACTCAATTTCAATATAATCCGACCAGTCACCTAACATTCGATCTTTATCTCTTATTAAACCAACACTTTTTAACTTAGAGTTCCTATTATCGTAATAAAAATACGCTACACGATACATATGCGTCATAGCATATTTTGCTCCTGGATTCCCTGTATCAGATAGTGTTTTTAATTGCGCCCATAATAACTCATTAAGATTTCCACATTGACCTGAAGCCATTTTTTCACCTTTATATTCTACGAATTTTTAAAAATTTATTCTTATTTGCGCGAGCCTCGGAATTGCATCTAACGGTTCTTTTTTGACGACGTTCTATTTAACGAAGTATAAAAGAATGTGTCGTAAGACCGAATTCCGAAAACCTGCAGGAATTCCAGCGTCAAAAAGGTGTTATATTCTCCGACTGAGTTCTCTTTTCACTGTTCGAAGGAGGACGAGCCGACTATTTGAAGAAAATATAATATCGGCGAATAGTTCAGCAAAACCTTTACTTTGACTCGGTTTGACGAGTTGAAGGAAAGAACGAGGGGATTTTTCACGAGCCCAGTTTTTAGAAAAGTTACTATATGGATTACTAAAACGCTGGACTTTTTGATGTTTCACGTAGTGCTGCTGTCATAACTATAGCTGTAGCAGTATTAAGTAATTCTAAAGCATATTTATACCTTGGGCCATTACCATAGTGTTTGTTCAATTCATTTAAGTATTCTCGAAATTTTATATTTTGAGATTCAATTGTTTGTTGATATCCAAATCGAGGAAAATCTTCAGGTTCTAGGGGTCTATGAGAAGCAAGTCTTTCAGGATCTAAATCAATATTTTCGATACGCTTCTTTTCGCCTTCTTTGGTTATAACATCAAATAAATATATTAAGATATGACCATTCATTAAATCATCTAAAAATATAATATTAATTAAAGATTTAAGTTTGATTTAAAAGCGGATAACTACACGAGGAGCAAAGCGACGAGAATTCTGCGAGTGAAAAATCCCCGAGTGTGTTTTGCTGAATTGAATATAACTACTATTAGACGAACTTCCATTGGAACTCAAGCTTTAATAGGTTAAAATGTATTAAAGAAGGTAGTTTAGACTTTGAGAATAGTCAATCGGTACCATACCGACCTTCATTATTTACAATCTAATGTATATACTACAAAGATAATCTATTTCTTACCTTCTTTCCTAGTTCTTTTTTTCTCTTCTTCAATCCATGCTAACGCTCCTAAGTTTGGCTGTCGCATCGTCAAGCCTATCTTATTCTCTTTTCCAGGAGCCATGCTTATCGATATTACTCTAACCCTGACAGGATCCCCTTCTTTCAACGTCTTTTTTGTCTCCTTTCCCATGAAAACAGCATTCTTATCATCATAGCTTACGTAATCGTTCAGTAGTTGAGAAACGTGTACAAGACCATCCATCGGTCCAAACCTGACAAAAGAACCAAATTCTGTGTTGTCAATGACATCACCTACGATGATTTCATGTAATTCTGGCTTAAAGGTCAACAGGTCAAAAGTAACCAAATAATGGATAGAAGGGTCACCAGGCACTATCTTGCCTTCGCCTATCTCACTGACGTTAACGACAGATAACCCCATTCCAAAATTCCTATCTAACACATTCTCATATCTTTCTGCTATACTCTCCTTTATAGCCTGCTTTAAAGGCATCCCAAACCGTGTAGGAGGGACTTTTATCTTGGTTTTGATCGTCAATATTCTGTACATAATTATCAAAATACTATTGATTTTT